>NZ_CP187479.1:900000-1117500 GCF_049818055.1 Desulfosceptrum tomskiensis | reverse complement strand
CTTCACCGGTTACCGAACCCATTCAAACTCCGAATACCGGCCACTTGGTGCGCGGGAGTCAGACTACGGGTGCTAAGATTCGTGGTCGAGAGGGAAACAACCCAGACCGTCAGCTAAGGTCCCGAAAATAGGCTAAGTGGAAAAGGATGTGGAGCTGCACAGACAGCCAGGATGTTGGCTTAGAAGCAGCCACCATTTAAAGAGTTCGTAATAGATCACTGGTCTAGCGGCTCTGCGCCGAAAATGTAACGGGGCTAAGCCTATTACCGAAGCTGCGGATTGGGAAGTGAGAGGTGAGAGGTTAGAAGTGAGTGAGGGAAAGATCACCAGTTTTGAGGACCTTATAGTGTACCAGACGGGTTACCGGCTGGCGCTGGAGGTTCACAGGCTGACGCAGGATTTTCCCATCGAAGAAAGATACGAGTTGGGACAACAGCTAAGGAAAGCGGCGGCATCCATTCCAGCAAATATCGCGGAAGGATACGGCCGGAAGAACGCCAAGGCAGAGTTCAGACACTTTCTTCGCAACGCTCTTGGTTCAAGCAACGAGATGAGAACCTGGCACGCGACCTCGGCTATCACCAGAATGCGGTGATGATCGAAGAATACGACGTGTTGGGCAAACAGATATACCGTCTCATTGAGAGCTGGAGCTAAAGACTACTCACATCCGACTTCTCACATCTCACTTCCCACTGGTAGAGGAGCGTTCCCGTCGGGTCGAAGCCATACCGTGAGGAGTGGTGGACCGGTGGGAAGTGAGAATGCCGGCATAAGTAAGCGACAAGACGGGTGAGAATCCCGTCCGCCGAAAGCCTAAGGTTTCCTGGGGAAGGCTCGTCCGCCCAGGGTAAGTCGGGACCTAAGGCGAGGCCGAAGGGCGTAGTCGATGGACAAACGGTGGAGATTCCGTTACCACCAACGGCCGTTTGAGGATGGAGTGACGCGGAAGGCTAGGTTGAGCGCGCGGCTGGAAAAGCGCGTCCAAGCCCGTAGGGTGCAAGGCAGGCAAAACCGTCTTGCGTAAACCTGAGAGGTGACGGGGAGGGAAAACGAGTACCGAAGCAACCGACGCCAGGCCGCCGAGAAAAGCTTCTAACGAGGCTGGTTGGTGCCCGTACCGCAAACCGACACAGGTAGGCGGGAAGAGAATTCTCAGGCGTGCGAGAGAACCCTTGTTAAGGAACTCGGCAAAATGACCCCGTAACTTCGGGAGAAGGGGTGCCCCGGCAGCGTAAAGTATTTTACATACGGAGCGCGAGGGGGCCGCAGAGAAGAGGCCCAGGCGACTGTTTACCAAAAACACAGGTCCCTGCCAAATCGCAAGATGACGTATAGGGGCTGACACCTGCCCAGTGCCGGAAGGTTAAGGGGAAGGCTCAGCGCGCAAGCGTGAAGGTCTGAACCGAAGCCCCGGTAAACGGCGGCCGTAACTATAACGGTCCTAAGGTAGCGAAATTCCTTGTCGGGTAAGTTCCGACCCGCACGAAAGGTGTAACGATCTGGGCGCTGTCTCAACAAGGGGCTCGGTGAAATTGTAGTACCGGTAAAGATGCCGGTTACCCGCAGTAGGACAGAAAGACCCCGTGGAGCTTTACTGTAACCTGATATTGGATTTTGGTATTGTATGTACAGGATAGGTGGGAGGCGTGGAAGGTAGGGCGCCAGCCTTACCGGAGCCGGCGGTGGGATACCACCCTTATGGTACTGGAATTCTAACCTTGGGCCCTGAAGCGGGTTTGGGGACAGTGTCAGGCGGGCAGTTTGACTGGGGCGGTCGCCTCCCAAAGCGTAACGGAGGCGCCCAAAGGTACCCTCAGCGCGGATGGAAATCGCGCCAAAGAGTGCAAAGGCACAAGGGTGCTTGACAGCGAGACAGACAGGTCGAGCTGGTGCGAAAGCAGGGCTTAGTGATCCGGCGGTTCTGCGTGGAAGGGCCGTCGCTCAGCGGATAAAAGCTACCCCGGGGATAACAGGCTTATCTCCCCCAAGAGTCCACATCGACGGGGAGGTTTGGCACCTCGATGTCGGCTCATCGCATCCTGGAGCTGGAGCAGGTTCCAAGGGTTGGGCTGTTCGCCCATTAAAGCGGTACGTGAGCTGGGTTCAGAACGTCGTGAGACAGTTCGGTCCCTATCCACTGCGGGCGCAGGAAACTTGCGAGGATCCGTCCCTAGTACGAGAGGACCGGGATGGACGCACCGCTGGTGCACCAGTTGTCGTGCCAACGGCACAGCTGGGTAGCTATGTGCGGCCGGGATAAGCGCTGAAAGCATCTAAGCGCGAAACCCCCCTCCAGATGAGGTTTCCCATCGCGTTAAGCGGGTAAGACCCCTGGTAGACGACCAGGTAGATAGGCCGGGCGTGCAAGCTGGGCAACCAGTTGAGCGGACCGGTACTAATCGGTCGAGGGCTTGACTCGTCCTACTTACGCTGTGCAGTTTTGAGAGAACAAGTGGGAAGTGAGAAGTGAGAGGTCAGAGGTTAGAACATAGGAAAGAAATCGGCAAGCCGATTTCAACCTTAAGGACTCACGACCGACATCCCACATCCCACCTCACAGATTTCCGGTGGCAATGGCGGAGGGGGTACACCCGTTCCCATCCCGAACACGGCAGTTAAGCCCTCCAGCGCCGATGGTACTGGGTAACCGGGAGAGTAGGTCGCCGCCGGAGCTAAAGATACAAAAGCACCCTGTAGAAAGACAGGGTGCTTTTGTTATTCTTAGCGTATATCGGGCTTTGAAAAGCGGCGCCTAGCATTTCGGAAGTGTGAAGTAAGAGGTCAGAGGCGGGTACTCGAAGGAATTCGCAAAGCGAATTCCAATCCCAGTTTCTCACTTCTAACTTCCCACGACCCACCTCTCATTTGCCTTCCGCGCCATGCGTGCTTTTGAACGCCCTCCGCGCTGCGCACTGTTGGAGTTAGGGGTCAGATCCACCGATTGTTACTCATGTGCCAGAAAATGGCACTATCTTTTTGTTTATTTAATTCCCTGCTGGCGAAGGGCCATTCCGATCCTGGGAATGAAATCCTTTTTCCGCGACATAACTTGGGGTACGAAGCATTTGCCTCTTTCGCATTTTACGCCGAAGGCTTTCTCCACGATTTCTCTCTCTCCCTCGACCCAGATTTCTTCCCCCTTCTTCGAAAGCGGGTTGGTGATAAGGAGGACGACCAGGTCGTAGCCGCCGCTCCGGCAAAGCTGCCGCATCTCAGTTCTGATTTCTTTTTCCCGGCTGGCGATCTCCGCTTCATCCAGGACCATGATCTGGTTAACCCCGATCTTCTTGTTCGCCAATAAGTACTCCTTAAAATCCTGCGTGACGATTTCCCGTGCCGATGTCCCCTTGGTGGTTATGCTCACCGATAAGAGTTCCTTCCCGAACTCCGCCAGGTTAAGCCCGGTTACGGCGCCCAGGCGGTGAGCCATCTCATAATCCTTTTCCGTAGTGGTGGAAAGGGTCAGGAGCAGAGTATCCGACAATATCCCCGCAAGGAGAGCGCCGGCAATCTCAGGAGCTATCTCCATCTGGTGCAGGCACAACTGGTAGGCCACAATGGTGCAGGTGCTCCCGACTGGTTCGTTGTAGACATGAATCGGTTTGATGGTGGAGATGTCGCCCAGCCGGTGATGGTCGATGATCTCCAGGATATCAGCCTGTTCGATGTCCGGCACAGCCTGGGAAATCTCGTTGTGATCCACCAGGATCACGCGTTTTTGAATGGGATCAAGCAAGTCGCTCCGGGTGATGATGCCGATTAAGCGGTCGTCTTCATCAAGGACCATGGTGCAGCGGCACTCTGACTCGAGCACCAATTCCTTAACCTTTGTTATGGGGGTCCTGAGCCTGACCGTGGGAATCCTTCGGGACATTATGGTTGAAGCGGGCAGGCAGAGCATCATCAACTTGGCCGTGCTCAGGGTACGATATGGCGAACTGATCACCAGGACGCGCTCTTGCCTGGCAAGCTCCAGGACATCCTCGCTGACCGGATGGTCGCCGGTGATAATCAAAGCGGAGCATCCTGCTTTGATCATGTCGATCTGAACGTCCGACCGGTCTCCCAAAATAACGATGTCTCCCGGTTTAGCCCTTTTGAGCGTGGTTTCCCTCCGGGATGCGGCGACAAAGACGTCGCCTGAGAGGGCGGATACCTTCCCCGTGTTGGCAAGAACTTTTCCTTGCAGGGCCGAGACAAGCAGGCTCAACTGCACCGGGCTTACAAACAGGCCCTCTATCTCAATCCTTTCCGCAAAGAACAGTGCCAGGTCCAAGGAGTGCACTATTCCCAGCAGCCTGTTGTCGGTGTCGACCACCGGGAGACTGCGGATGTTCCTGTTTCTTATCAGGTGGGCTACGTCCAGGAGCGAGTCCTCGGGCGAAACGGAGATGGGTTTGCTGAGGTCCATATCGGCTACGGTAGCCGCTACGCTGTCTATCCGCATGGGGGGTTCAAGGCCGAACCTTTCCAAGATGAAAGCCGTTTCCTGATTCAACGGTCCGGTCGCGCAAGGGACGTACAGGTGGGTCTCGTCCAGCAGGTTTTTAAAGTAGGCGTACCCGATCGCCGCACATACCGAATCGCTGTCGGGAGAACGGTGGCCGATAACCAGAACGCGGCTGTTTTTCACTGAAAAACCCCTCTTTCGAAGGCTTTAATGGCTTGGGACTTGTAAGGCAAACTTGAGAGCGCCGTAGTAATATCGAATTCTGGATGGGTTCCTGCATGTCCTTCCCCTAGAGTAAAAATTTGGGTTTTTCTTTTATGCATGAAATGATTGTTCCAAACAGTAACAGGTTCTGTCCGGGCTACGTGATACGGTAAAGCCACTTCGTCAGGAGAGTGGGAGGTGAAGAGAAACTGAGCGAATTAGGGATCATGGTTCGCCGGGCAAGGAAAAGCAAGGGGTTAAGCCAGGCGGCGCTGGCGCGCGCCGTCGGCCTTACGCCCCAGTACATCTCCGACATCGAGCGGGGGAGAGCCTTCGGCTTCTACCACACCCTGCAGCCGGTTGTCCACGCAACTCGAACTTTATGGACAGACTGCTCTCGACAAATCGGGGCGAGACAGACCGGGACGGGGGTATGCCGGATGGTAACGGTTAAAGGCGGTACGGCTGCAACCGTGAAACATCCTGCGTTAATGCCAGGGGCTGCCCGGCCCCTGGTTTTTCAACGGCCTCCCAGGGCAGTGTTTACGCAAGGTCCTGCTCGTGCTAATATAGCTATGGGGTAGTATAGGAACCTGTAGGGGGTAGCCCAGTGGCTGACAACCATTTAGTTGAAAAACTTACGGGTTGGCTAGACGAGCAGGCCGGAAAGGCGGGAGCGGAGGGTTTTGTTGTCGGGTTGAGCGGGGGTATCGACTCGGCGGTTGTGGCCGGGCTTTGTAAACGGGTCAGGCCGCGGCATACCCTTGGCGTAATCATGCCATGCTACAGCGACCCGGGGGACGAAAAAGACGCCAGGCTTGTTGCCGAATATTTTGGGATCCCCTTTAAAACCGTTTGCCTGGACGAGGTCTTCAGGCAATTCCTTAACGTTCTCGATGTTGAGGATTTTGACCCTGCGAAACAGGATCTCCCTGTAGTTAATATCAAGCCCCGGCTCAGGATGACTGTTTTGTACTTCTATGCCGCCCGGCGCAAGTATCTTGTCGTGGGCACCAGCAACAGGGCGGAAATAATGGTCGGGCACTTCACCAAGTACGGTGACGGAGGCGCGGACTTGCTGCCGCTGGCCAACCTGGTTAAAAGGGATGTCCGCGGCCTGGCGGAGAAACTGGGGGTTCCCCGCAAGATCATCGAAAGGGCGCCTTCCGCCGGACTGTGGTACGGGCACAACGACGAGATCGAACTGGGCGTAACGTATGACCAACTGGATCATTACCTGCTTACTGGAGATGCCGATCAGCCGGTTAGGGAGACGATAGAAAAACTTATCAGGAACAGCGAGCATAAAAGAAGGCTGCCTCTTGTTCCTCCGGTATTTTAGCTTTCGGACCTCTTGAGGTGAAGAGATGGCCGGTCATTCCAAGTGGGCGAACATTAAAAGAAAAAAGGAAAAGGTGGACGCTCAGAAAGGGAAGATTTTCGCCACCCTATCCCGCGAGATTATGGTTGCCGCCCGCGAGGGAGGAGGAGACCCTGACGCTAACTTTCGCCTGAAGGCGGCTATCCAGCGGGCGCGTGAGGCCAATCTGCCCAATGAAAACATCCTGCGCGCCATTGAGAAAGGCGTGGGCGGCGGCGCCGGCGACGGCTACGAAGAGGTAATGTACGAGGGCTATGCCCCTGCGGGTGTCGCGGTTATGGTCCGCGTCCTTACCGACAACCGGAACCGTACCGTTCCCGAGTTAAGGCACGTCTTCTCCAAATACGGCGGCAACCTGGGCGAATCAGGCTGTGTATCCTGGTTGTTCGAGCAAAAGGGCGTTTTCCTGATTGGTCGCGAGAAAGCCGGCATGGACGAAGACGAGCTTATGCTTATGGCTCTCGAAGCCGGGGCTGATGATTTCGAAAGCAGTGACGACGGGTACGAGATAGTTACGACGCCGGATAACTTCGTCAGGGTGCGCGACGCCCTGAATGCGCACGGCGTGCCTGTGGAAAGCGGCGAACTAACCTACGTGCCGATAACCTCGGTTCCGCTTGAGGGAGAGGATGCCGACCGGGTCATGCGCCTTATCGATAGGCTTGAGGAACTTGATGACGTCCAGGAAGTCTATTTCAACGCCGAGATCAAATAAGGAGACAGGACCGCCAAAACCCGGCGGTCCTTTTGACATGTATTCCTGCAGCCCTGTTTGGAAACAATTAGTTAGAAAAGAAAGTTAGGCTGGGGGAAAAAATGTCCAAGCGCCTATGTTACTTGCTTATTATCGTAGGGGTGCTCCTCATCGGCAGCGGCGTGTATGCGGCAAGTGATACCGTACAGACCTTTCTCGCCGCCGACACCGTTAAGAGAGACACCCACGTGGTCCAGGAAGAGGTTTTTGTCTGCAACGATACAGAGACCGTCTATCAGGGACCCGCACCGCTCGAACTGGTTGGTTTAGGCACGGCCGATCTCCTTAAGCGATACCCGGCTGAAGACGGCTGGACCCTGGCAGTGGATCTGCCGCACAAGCTCGTTATGCGCCATAGAGTGCAGGGGTTTTGCCTGACGCACGCCTCCTACCGGCACATCGGCGACAGCGAGGGGTTTGTAGCCGTTTACGAGGGTCCTCTCGGCTATGACCAGCATCTGCTGACAGTGACCAGGATTCTGGTTGAGCAATTGCCGCCCGAAATGTGCGAAAACCTTGCCCGGGCCCGGCGTTTTCAGGACCTGGACGAGGCTGCCCGCGACGAAGTACGCCGTGCGCTCGAGTTCACCGACGAGGGCTCGCTGAACGCTGTCTTGGAAAATATGGATGAACTGCAGGATTAGCATGCCCACCGTCGAATAGGAGTTCCCGAGGAGGGAGACAGCTTGATCATTCTGGGCCTGGATCCGGGTATCGCCTTGACCGGGTACGGCGTGATCAGTGTCCAGGGGAACTCGTATCGGGTTTTGGCCTATGACGCTATCGAGACACCCTCTCGTCTAGCCCATCCCTTGAGGCTCAAACTCTTGTTTGGTACGTTAAAGAGTCTCTGTCATAAATACCAGCCCCGGGAAGCGGCCATTGAACAGCTGTTTTTCAGCCGTAACGTCAGTACAGCGTTCACCGTTGGTCAAGCCCGGGGTGTCGCGCTTTTGGCGGTTGCCGAAGCGGGCGCCGAAGTCTTCGAGTATACGCCCCTCCAGGTTAAAAGCACGATCACAGGCTCGGGGCGCGCCTCGAAGCAGCAGGTACAGTTCATGGTACGGGCCCTCCTGGGCCTGCCGGCCGTCCCGAAGCCCGACGATGTCGCCGACGCGTTGGCTATCGCCATCTGCCACTGCCACTTGAGGGGGTCCGTCTTGAAGTGATAGCCTTTGTAGAAGGCCGTTTGCTTGGTCACGACGGCGAGTCTGTCATCGTGCTCGTCAACGGCCTGGGTCTCCGGGTGCAGGTTTACAGCGACATGCTGAACCGCCTGCCTTCGGCGGGCGCAACGGTATCTTTTTATACCCACCTGGTGGTCAAAGAAGACGCTTTCGAGTTATACGGCTTCGCGAACGAGGCTGAACGGGAGACCTTCCTTAAACTGTTGGGAGTGGGAGGAGTGGGCCCGCGGCTGGCCCTGGCCGTGGTCGGCTGCCTGGGGACGCAGCGTTTCTGGTCAGCGGTTTTACAGGAAGACGCCGTGACGCTGGCCACGGTTCCCGGTATTGGCAAGAAGACCGCTCAGCGGATGATCGTTGAATTGAAGGACAGAGCCGAAAGACTGGCGTTTACCGTTTCTGAGGCAATGGATGAGGCCGCCGGCGGGATGGATGACGCCCTGGCGGCCCTGACAAGCCTGGGATACACCGCGCGGGAAGCGGCGGAGGCCCTGACCGTGGCCAAAAAGGATGTTGCTAAGGGGCCTGGCGTGGCCGAACTGGTAACGGCAGCCCTAAAGGTTCTGGGCCGGAACAGGTGCTAAGCATTCAGCGTTCGGCATTCAGCAGTTGAGCATTAAATACTCAAGGTGCAACGCTCATTCCGAGTGCTGAGCGCTGAGTGCCTAATGCTGATTTAGGGGGTAGCTCGTGGATCAGGAACGCATCGTTGCGGCACAACAGGGACAGGATGACGGGGACGAGACCTCTTTCCGGCCCCGCTCCCTAAGGGAGTTCATCGGTCAAACCCAGGTGCGGGAAGCGCTTGGACTCTTCATTCAAGCGGCGAGGGAGCGCCAAGAGTCTCTTGACCACGTGTTGCTTTCCGGGCCTCCCGGGTTGGGGAAGACCACTCTGGCGCACATTATCGCCAGGGAACTGGGTTCGGACATCCGGATCACCTCCGGGCCGGCGATCGAGCGTCCGGGCGACCTGGCCGCCATTTTGACCAATCTCAGTTCCGGTGATATCTTATTTATTGACGAAGTCCACCGCTTGAACCGTTCTGTCGAAGAGATCCTTTACCCGGCGATGGAAGACTTCGCCCTGGATATCGTGATCGGGAAGGGCCCGGGGGCGAGGTCGCTGCGCCTTACGCTCCCCAGGTTTACGCTCGTGGGAGCGACGACCAGGACCGGGATGCTCACATCCCCGTTGCGTGACCGGTTCGGCGTGATCCAGCGGCTGGAGTACTATACGCATGAGGAATTAACGGCGATTGTCCTGCGCGGCGCGAGTATCCTGGGAGCGAAGATCGAGCGGGAAGGGGCGGTGGAAATCGCCCGGCGGTCGCGGGGCACCCCGAGGGTGGCAAACCGTATTCTGAAGAGGGTACGGGATTACGCCCAGGTCCGGGGTGAAGGAATCATAACCACCGAGATCGCCCAGGAAGCGCTCGACTTTCTGGGCGTCGATACGCTCGGACTGGACGGGTCCGACAGGCGCCTGCTCCGGACACTTATCGAAAAATTCGGCGGCGGCCCCGTGGGACTGGACACCCTGGCGGCGGCGACCAGCGACGAGGCCGTTACCCTCGAAGATGTGTGCGAGCCGTACCTGCTGCAGATAGGCCTGCTCGCGCGGACGCCCCGGGGGAGGGTGGCAACGATGGCCGCCTACCGCCATCTGAAACTGAAGCCTTCCGAAAACAAACAGCAGGAGAGCCTTTGGTAGCCGGGTAGTGATGGACATGAAGAAGGTCTTAGTGCACATCTGCTGCGGACCGTGCGCGATCTACCCCGTGGATGCCCTTCGAGAAAGAGGATTTGAAACCCACGGGTATTTTTTTAACCCGAACATTCATCCTTGCACCGAGTACGAGAAACGCAAAAAAACGCTGCAGGATTACGCCGAGAGGATCGCCCTCCCCGTCGTTTACGCAAAGGAGTATCCTATCGAGGAATACTTCCGGCACGTGGCTTTCCGGGAGGCCGAGCGCTGCCGTCTCTGTTACACCATCCGCCTGCGCCAGGCGGCCGGCATCGCCAGGCACGGCAAGTTCGACTGTTTTACGACCACCCTCCTGGTAAGCCCGTACCAGAAACACGAATTGATCCGTGAGGTGGGCGAGGCCGCGGGGAGGGAGTTCAATATCCCGTTTCATTACGAAGATTTCCGCACCGGGTTCAAGGAAGCCACGACGCGCTCGAAGGCGATGGGCATGTACCGCCAGCAGTACTGCGGTTGTATCTTCAGTGAAATGGAACGCTACAGGAGAAAGGATGATGAACGATAAATGGAAGTGTTCAACACTCTGGGGCGCTTTGTGCTTATTACAGGATTCTTGTTGGTCATCGTGGGCGGGCTGATGCTCCTGGCGGGCAAGATCCCGGGAGTCGGCAGGCTGCCCGGCGACATTTTCGTGCAGCGGGGGAACTTCACGTTCTACTTCCCGGTGGTAACCGGCATTATTATCAGTATCATCATCACGGTCCTGTTAAACCTGTTTCTCGGGTTGCGGCGATAGGATGGATTTAGCAGTTGGCAGTCAGGTCAAAAGCCAAAAGTCAGAGCTGGAAGTTGATTGATAAATGCTGAAAATCTTGACAGTCAGGCACATAAACCGCTGCATCGGGTGCTACTCCTGTATGCTGGCGTGCGCCCGCATTGTTTATAACGACTATTCCCCTGCGCGAAGCGCCATCCAGATTCGCACGCGCGGCGGCATGCAGAGCAAGCTGGGGGCGGACATTTGCATCGGCTGCCTGGATGCACCCTGCGCTGCGGCCTGCCCGACGGGGGCTTTGAAGCCCCGTCCCGGCGGCGGAGTCCTTTATGCCCGGGGCAAGTGTGACGGCTGCGGGGCTTGCCGGGACACCTGCGTGGCGCGGGTGATCAGGATGGACCCGGAAACCGGCAAGGCCATCGTTTGCATCCAATGCGGCACCTGCACCCGTTACTGCCCGCATCACATCCTGGCGATGGAGGAACGGCCCGCGGCCGGCGAGGGGGTTGGGACCGTTGAGTAGCCCGGAAACCAAGAATGTGCTGGAGGTCGATCTAACGGCACAGCACTGGAAGCGCACAGCACGCGGCGACCTCGCCGCTCACCTGGGCGGGATCGGCCTAGCGAGCGGGTTGTTCCTTGAAGAGCTCAGGGCTTCCAGGGATGTTGACCGGACTTTCGTACTGGCCGTCGGGCCCCTGAGCACGATCTTCCCCCTGGCGACCAAAACGGCGGCCGTTTTCCGTTCCCCGCTGACCGGAGAATGGGGGGAAAGCTATGCCGGGATGCGCCTGGCGATGGCGCTCCGTTTTGCCGGGTACGACGCGGTGGTGGTGCGCGGACGGAGCGAACGGCCGATTTACATCACTATTTCTTCCGCAGGGGTGCGGTTCCATAACGCCACGGCTTTATGGGGCCTGTCGGTGGAGGAAGCGGGCCGGCGCTTGCGCGAATGGGAGCGGGGTCGCGGGCACCGGAGCACGATGCGCATCGGCCCGGCGGGGGAAAAGGGGATCGCGTTTGCCGGCGTCAACGTCGATACCTTCCGTCATTTCGGGCGCCTGGGCCTCGGCGCCGTGATGGGGGGTCAGAACCTGAAGGCCGTCGTGGTGATCGGGGAGCAAAGCCAGCCCATCCCGAACGCCAGGGAGTACCGGAAGGTTTACGACGACATCTACAGGCGGGCCGTGACCACCGATGTCATGCGCAAGTACCACGACCTGGGAACGGCCCAGAACGTGCTCCACCTCAACGAACTGGGGGCGCTGCCCACCCGCAATCTGCGATACGGGAGCTTTGAGCATGCGGAAAAAATCAGCGGCGAGGCTTTTGCCAGGGAAACGCTGATCAGGAAGCTTTCCTGCGCGGGCTGTCCGGTCGGCTGCATTCACGTGGGCCTGTACCGCCGCGAGTTCGCCGAGGGTTACGAATACGAAAGCGAGACCCTGGCGTACGACTTCGAATTGATCTACGCCCTGGGATCTTTCCTGGGCCTATCCCGGACGGCCGACGTCTATGCCCTGATTGACCGGGTGGAGCAGTACGGCCTTGACGCCATCTCCAGCGGCGTGGTCATGGGCTGGGCGACCGAGGCCCTGGCCAGGGGGATCGTCTCCAGGGAAGAACTGCAAACCGATCTGGCTTTCGGGGAAGTCAAGGGCTATCTTGAATTTCTCGACAGGCTGGTGGAGCAGTCCAACGACCTTTACCGCACGCTGGGGAGGGGGTTGCAGTATGCCGTCGGACGGCTGGGAGGAGAGGATTTCGCCTGCCTGCACGGTGGGCTGGAGATAGCCGGTTACCATACCGGTTACGGGGCGCTGCTGGGGCACTCCCTGGGGGCTAGGCATTCCCACCTTTGCAACGCCGGGTATGCTTTGGACCAGGATCCCGAGCTGAGCAAACGCCCGGAAGAGATGGCCGGTAAGCTCATTGCCGAGGAAAAGTGGCGCAATGTGCTCAACAGCCTTTGCATCTGCCTCTTTGCCCGGAGCATCTACGACCCCCCTACCGTCAGGGCGGCCCTCAACGCGGTGGGGATCGCGCTGGAAGAAGCTGATCTCCAGGCCTTGGGAGACTGCATTTTCAGCCTCAAGCTGGAAGCCAAAAGGCTGCTCGGCTTTGACTGGCGGGGAATCACGTTCAGCAAGCGGTTTTTTGAAACACCGACTCCGCAAGGCCGGCTAAGCCTTGACGTCGTGCAAAAGCTTTATGCGCAGTATTTGAGAGGGATCGGAAAAGACTAGCGCTGGCCGGATTTGACGCTTCATCGCTGATGATTTAATTTATACCTTATGGTTGATTTATTCTGGGTTTTGTAATTCTGGCTCCTATAGTAATTTTTTGCAGGGATAACCCTATCTCCCGGCGAAGTAATCCGACGATTACGCGGGGGGAGGGTACCGCTTGAGGGTAAGGTTGATTATCTTAGTGACAGGGATAGTTGTCGCCTGTCTTTTCTTTTTTACAGTTGCCGGCTTCGCCGGCGAGGAGGGAGGCGAGCCTGTCATCCGTGTAGCTCTTTTAGAAAATGCGGAAAGCGCTACTTTTAAGACCGACGGTTCTTATCTCCTGCTTAACGGCGCGTCCGGCGAAGTTATAGGCAAACCTGAATCCGGTGAAACCTGGCAAGTCCAATATAGCAACGGAAAATACAAGGTTTTAAAGGACGGCAGCCAGGTCGGCGTTTTTTCGGGCCCTTTAGCCCTTAGCGCCGGCCGGGGCGCCGAGGTCTCGGTGGTTGCCTCGGGCGGCCGCACGTCGACGGCCCTGGTGGGGGAGGGAACCGAGGTTCTTACGGCGGGAGAGCTCAGAGCCCGCCTGGCGAAGGGATCTTTTTCAGTGGCGTCTGCGGGTGGCACGTCTACTATTTCAGCAGGAAGCAGCCAGCCGTTTTTTGTGCTGCAAACGGGCAATGAATGGAGGAGGTTCCGGGGCGATCTCCATCTGTCGTCGACAGGGACCGGCCTGCTCGCCGTCAACAAGGTGCTTCTGGAGCAGTACCTTTACAGCGTGGTGCCCAGTGAAATGCCCTTCAGGGAAGCCGAAGCGCTGAAGGCCCAGGCGGTGGCCGCCCGCTCCTACGCTTTGGGGTCGTTGGCCGGCAGCGCCGCTCGGGACTACGACGTTTTGGCGACCGAGATGAGCCAGGTCTACCGCGGTATGGACTGGGAAAACCCGGCCTGCACGGCGGCGGTGGAGGCGACGAGGGGCCAGGTTTTGCGGTCCTCCGGCGGGGAAATTGTCATGGCTTTTTTCCACTCCTCCAGCGGGGGATACACCGAGAATTCCGAAGACGTCTGGACGCAGGCCATTCCTTACATCAGGGCCAAAAAAGACGATTTTGACTGGAACCCCGTGCACTACAACTGGACGGTCACTTACGACCTCAGCCAGTTGGTTGATAACCTAGCCAAAAAGAAGTACAGTCTCTTTACTGTCGACGACATTCAAGAGGTGGAGCGCACGGCAACAGGCACGCGGGTTAAAAAGATCCTTGTTACCGGGCGGGAAATCAACGGCCGGCAGGTTTCCTACGAAATATTCAACGCCGACCGGGTCAGGTCGGCTTTCGGTCTAAAAAGTTCTTATTTCACAATGACCAAAAGTTTTGACGCCTCCGGAAAACTGGTCAGTGTGACTTTTAACGGCAACGGCTGGGGGCATGGGCTTGGCATGAGCCAGTACGGCGCTTACGGTATGGCCAAGGCGGGGTACACCTACCGCGATATTCTAAGCCATTACTACACTAATGTCGAGATTGTGCAGGAGTACACAAGTTAAACCATTAAGTTCCAGTAAACAGTATAATTTTACACCCCGGTGTTAATACATTAATACCGGGGTGTTGTTTTGTGGCGGAAATACCACATATTTTACCGATTTTGCAATCATTTGCGGCTAGCTCGGGCGTATGGCTACAGCACTTTGCGGTATCGCATCCCCTGTGCGCGCCGGATATCCTGGCCCGGATGGGGACAGGAAGAGACTTCGAGCTCCGGCGGCTGGCCTTGAGACATAAGCGTTGCCCGAAAGGGGTTCTCATCCTTTCCACCGAGCAGGAAGACAGCCGGCTGAGGCGAACGGTGGCCGAAAATGCCGGTTGCCCGCCGCACATTCTGACGAAACTGTCCAGGGATACCTGCAACTCGGTGCGCGAGGCTGTCGCCGTAAACCTGTCAACTCCGCCGGTGTCTTTGAGCGAGTTGGCTTGCGATCCAAGTATCCGGGTCCGGCAGCTGGTGGCGGCCAACCCGTCCATCCCCGTCGAGGTGGTTGACCTCTTGATGGAGTGCGGCGAGGAGTACAACCTTTTGGAGTTTCTTGCCGGAAACCCGGTTTGCCCCGGTGACGTTCTGGAGAGTCTTGCCGCTTTAAACTGCTTTTCCCTCCGCCTGGCTGTCGCCGGTAACCCCTCGGCGCCGGGCGAGGTCTTGAGGATGATCGCGGCTAAAAGGATGCCGCTGGGAACCCGGGTTATGTATATCGATTACTATTCCAGGGCGGCTTTCCCTCCTAACACTGACCAGTCCGTTTTAGAGAGGGTCGCCCGGAATCCTTCCTGCCCCGTGGATTTACTCGCCGACATGGCGCAGGACGAAAGCGGGCGGGTCCGGGGGGCTGTTGCCAGGAGCCCGAATTGTCCCAGAGCGCTTCTTTTGGAGCTGTCCTTCGACGGTGACGAATGGGTGAGGGCGGGAGTGGCGGAAAACCCCAATACGCCCCGGAAAATCCTTGAAAACCTGGGCGGCGATAAGGATGGCGGCGTACGCGCGGGCGTAGCCGCCAACCCGCGCACGCCCGAACAGGTTCTGGATGCGCTGGCCGGCGATAGCGACGCCAACGTACGCTTTCGCCTCAGCGAAAACGCCGGTTGTCCGGCGACCACGGTCGGCACCCTGCTCCTGGATAGTTACAGAACGATACGCCTGCGCGCCCTGGTACACCCCAACTGCACGGACGAGGTGGTCAGAGTTAAAGCGCTGGAGATATGCTCGAAGGCGTTTACCGGGGATGTCGCCGCAGTGTTGCGGGATCTCGCGCATCATCCCGGTTTTCCGTCGTTTCTCAGAACGATAGTCGACTTTGACAGGAAGGTGCAGCCATGAATACAGTCCCTGCTTCCTTGACGCCATACGCCGCCAAGGAACTGTTGACTTTCATCAACAGCACGCCGGCGAAGCGCAGCGTGCTCCTGCTCGGCCCGCCCGGGATCGGCAAGAGCGTGCTGGTAAAGGAAGCTGCGGCAGAAATTGCTGGAGCATCCGGAAGAATTCTTGTAGAATACAAAAGACAGCGATTTGAGGGGATCAGCCTCGAAGAAGTATACAACCGGCCCGACAGGTATTTTGTTTTTGTGGACCTGCGGCTTACCGAGACGGAACCCGTGGACCTGATGGGGCGCCCGATCACGGTTTCTGTTGCGGGGCGCAAACAGCTTGTCTATCATCCCCCGCAATGGGCCGTCCTGCTCAACGAAGTCCCGGGAATCCTCTTCCTGGACGAATTAACTAATGTACAGCGCCCCGATGTTTTGGCCGCGGCCTACAAGCTGATTCAGGATAAGGCCGCCGGGTTTACGGCCTTTCATCCCGACGTGCATGTGGTGACGGCCGGTAACAGCCCTGAAGAGAGTTCGCTGGCCAACCTGCTGCCCGCACCCTTGCTAAACCGCGTCTACCGCATTGCGGTGGAACCGCCGCGCGTTCACCAGTGGATCAGGTGGATGAGCGTCAACAGCCGGAAGTGCGATGAGAAAGTTTTTGCCTATCTTCTGCGGTTCCCCGACGATTTCTGCAGGGTCCCCCGGGAAGGCGAGACGCTGGAAGGCTACCCGACACCGCGGAGTTACACCTTCCTGGCGCAGGACCTCGTCAAGGCGGTGGAAGCGGGCCTCGACGGGTCGGCGATCCGCACCTTGTGCCTGGCCGCCCTGGGCAGTGAGGTCGGCGAAAAGGTCTTTGCTTTTTGGCAGAACCCGGTTCCGTCTTACGAGGAGATGCTGGATGATCCAGCGATGTTTAACCGGCTCGGCATCGATGAGCGCTACATCGCCGTGGTGGTCATCGGGCAAGGGCTGACGAGCGGGGTCAGGGCCGTTGCCGAAAAATGCAGGCCCGCGGCGGATATTCCCAGAGCCAGAGCGTTGGTGCGCCCCCAGGCCTTGTCGGCGGTTGACCTTTTGGAGACAGTGGCCGGCCAGAGCAAGGAGTACCTCAGCCTGCTGTGGTTTATCATCGCCAACCGCCTCGATGCCCCCTGGAACGCCGCCCTCTACCTCGAATTGTGCGCGCACTCCGATGTCGTGATGGATGTTTATTCAGCCGTCGGGGATCTTTTAAGGTAGGTGACCCGGATGCACAAGGTCCTCAGCGAGATGCGCAAAGACCTGGAAAACATCAAAACCCTGCTGTTTCTGCGGGCGCCGTTTCTGGGCATTCTCCTGCACAAAATGCGCATTGTGCTTAACGGCGAGGTGCCGACTATCGGAGCGACGACATCCGGTGAGGTACTGGTCAATCCGTTTTACTGGTCGCGCATTGACGAAACCGAAGCCAAGACGTTTCTTCTCCTGCACGAAGCCCTGCATCTCGGCTTTCGCCATCCCTGGCAGCTCGACGGGAAGGACGTGGATGCCTGGAACCTGGCCGTGGACGCGGTAGTTAATGAAATGCTGTTTCACCACGGCTACGCTAAGGCGCCGAGGAAGCCGATAACGGCGCACACCATCCATGGGATGCTGAAGGAACGGGGTGTCGAGGTAAGCATTGAAGAGCTCCGCAAATCTTCGGCAGAGCAGATTTACAAATTGCTGGTCGACGCGCAGGACGATCCCGGGGCGTGCCGGAATGTGCTGCAGGAGCAAAAGGACCTGCTGGTCCGCCGGCCCGACACCGGCGGCGATGTCGTCCAGGACGGGGCAATGAGCAATCAGGACCCCGGAGAATACTGGCGTACGGCACTGGCGGAGGCCCTGGTCACCGCCCGTCAGGCGGGGCTCCTCCCCGCCGACATCGAGCGCCATGTTGATGCTTCGCTGACAACTGTTGTAAACTGGCAGAGACAGCTGAGGGGCAGCTTGCAGGAGGGAACCGGCCGTACCGTGGTTACGACTTGGCACCGTTCCTCCCGGCGTTATGCAAGCCTGCCGGGGATCAAACGGCTCGGAGTCCAGACGATCTGGGTGCTCCTAGACTGCTCGGGGTCGATAACGGATGAAGTGCTGAGCCGGTTCGTCGGCGAGGTCTATTCCCTGGCCAGGGCCTTTAACTGTAACTTAAAGGTCATTCCGTGGGACGCCCGGGTTTACCCGGTGGTCGAGGTGCGCACCCCGTCGCAAGCGCGGCTTAAGATACCAAAAGGTCTGAGAGGAGGCGGCGGGACGGTCTTGAAGCCGGCGCTTCTGGAAGCGAGCCGCATGGTCAGGCTGCAGGACATCGTCGTCGTTTTCTCGGACGGCCACATCTGGGACGACAGGGATGCGGCTACGCTTGATATCTACCGCCGGCTGGCCAGACGCGCGGCCAGGATGGTCTTTGTGACGACGGACAAACTGCCCGACCTGCCTAGAACCAGGGTCATCGAAATGCATTAGGGTTGCTGTCTGCCGATTTGGCATTAAACATTAATCTCTAGGACCCAAAGAGTTGCAGCAGGTTTTTTCTCCTTGCACGTTATCCTACGGCTTAAAGCCTACAGCCGTTCTTAGGGGGTTGTTATGCGACTGCAGGACTTTGACTATGAACTGCCGGAAAGATTAATCGCCCAGGAGCCTTTAGAGCGCAGGGACGCCTCGAGGCTCATGGTTGTACATCGCCGCACGGGTGTTATCGAACACCGGCTGTTCCCCGAGATTGTTGCCTACCTCCAAGCGGGCGACCTCATGGTCGTTAACGAGACGAAGGTCTTGCCGGTCCGTTTGTTCGGAAGGAAGAGCAAAACGGCGGGCCGGGTGGAGGTCCTCTTGCTCCACCCGACCGGCCCCGACCGCTGGGAGTGCCTGGTCCGGCCCGGCCGGAGACTCCAGCCTGGGGCGAGGGTCGAGTTCGGCCCCGAATTGCTGGGAGAAGTTGTCGCCCGGACGCCCTCGGGGGGCCGGGAGATTGTCTTTATGTATGAGGGGTCCTTTGAATCCGTACTTGCGCGTGTGGGGCACGTACCCCTTCCGCCGTACATCAGGAAACCCTTGGGCAACGCGGAGAGATATCAGACCGTATACGCGCGTAGCCCGGGTTCAGCCGCCGCGCCCACGGCGGGGATGCACTTTACGCCGGAGTTGCTGGAAACGCTCCGGACCAAGGGCGTGCAAATCGCCTCCGTGGTCCTGCACATCGGGCTGGATACCTTCCGCCCGGTTAAGGTGGACGACATCTCCAAGCACGAGATGCATACGGAGTATTACGCCGTCCCGGAGGGGACAAGCCTGGCGGTCAATGCGGCGAAGCGGGAAGGGCGGCGGGTTGTCGCCATCGGCACGACCAGCACGCGCTGCCTGGAGAGCGCCGCGGGAGAGGACGGGCTGGTCCGCGCGGGCACGGGTTGGTCAAACCTCTTTATCTATCCCGGGTACCGCTTTAAGGCTGTCGACGCGCTGGTCACCAATTTCCACCTGCCCCGGTCGACGCTGTTGATGATGCTCAGCGCCTTCGCCGGGCGCGAGTTGATCCTGCAGGCTTACGCCGAGGCGGTGAAACGGGAATACCGGTTCTTCAGCTTCGGCGACGCGATGCTGGTTGTGTAGGGCCACTGAGTGGCCCGGCATTGGGCGTTAGGCGCTGGAGTTATCTACCAAGTTCAACTAGACACACTGACGATTGGGAGCGCACATGACCATCAAGTTCGCCGTTTTAAAACAGGACAAGGATACCGGGGCGCGGCTGGGATTGCTTAAAACCCCGTACGGCGAGGTGGAGACGCCCGTCTTCATGCCCGTCGGCACGCAGGCCACCGTCAAGACGATGACCCCCGAGGAAGTACGAGACCTGGGAGCGCGGATCATCCTGTCCAACACCTACCACCTTTACCTTCGCCCGGGGCACGAACTCATTCGTGAGGCTGGAGGATTGCACCGTTTCATGCGCTGGGACGGTCCTATCCTGACCGACAGCGGGGGCTTCCAGGTGTTCAGCCTCGCGCCGTTGCGCAAGATTACCGACGAAGGCGTGCTTTTCCGTTCGCACATTGACGGCTCGGAACACCTTTTTACGCCGGAAAAGGTCGTGGAGATCCAGGATGCTCTGGGGTCGGACATTTGCATGGTCCTGGATGAATGCGTCCCGTATCCCTGTTCGTACGCGGAGGCCGTTGAAGCCTTAAGGCGGACAACCCTCTGGGCGGAAAGGTCGCTGGTCTCCAAACGCAACCCCGGCCAAACGCTCTTCGGAATCGTGCAGGGTTCGGTATACAAAGACCTGCGGGAACGAAGCGCCAGGGAACTGGCGGCCATGAACTTCCCGGGATTCGGTATCGGGGGCTTGAGCGTCGGGGAACCCAAGCCGCTGATGTATGAAGCCCTGGAGTGGACGATCCCGCACATGCCGGAGGACAAACCACGGTATTTAATGGGCGTGGGGTCTCCGGACTGCATTTTGGAAGGGGTGGCCCGAGGCGTGGACATGTTCGACTGCGTTCTGCCCACGCGGATGGCCCGTCACGGGGCGCTGCTGACGCGTACCGGGCGCCTGGTGATCAAAAACGCCGTGCACGCCCGCTCCTTCGTCCCGGTGGACGCGGAATGCGGATGCTATACCTGCGTGAATTATACCCGGGCCTACCTGCACCACTTATTCCGGGCGGGCGAGGTCCTGGGCCTGCGCCTGGCGACGATCCACAACCTGGCCTTCGTCCTTGACCTGACGGCGGAGATCCGCCGGGCGATCCGGGAAGACCGGTTTCAGTTCCTGAAGGACGGCTTCCTAAAGGATTATTTGACAGGGAACCAAAAATCTAATTAAACTACAGTGGTAGACAGGAAATGGGCAAAACCAAAAAGAATTATTACCCCTTATGAGAAAGGAGGTCTGGGTTATGAACCCCGAATTGGTTTCTATTTTATACATCCTCGGCCTGGGCGCTTTATTTTATTTTCTGATGATTCGTCCTCAGCAGCAGCAGCGGAAGAAGCACCTGGAAATGTTGCGCAGCCTCAAGGTGAATGACAACGTCATCACCGCGGGCGGTATCTTCGGCACCATCGTAAAGATAAAGGACAATTCGGTGATCCTGCGTGTTGCCGACAACGTCCGGATAGAGGTGCTCAAGGCTTCAATCGCGCAGGTTGTCCAGGGAGAACTGAGCTAGATTCAGGGAGGCCGGGCGTTTGATCACACTCCGGGACGTGAAGGCCAACCCAATCATTGACAGTTTCATCCGTAAAGGCAACCAGTTTCTCGGGGCTATGGGTTTTACCGAGCATAGTTACCGGCACGTCAACCTGGTTTCCAGTATCGCGCGGAACATTCTGGAAAGATTGGGCTACCCAGAAAGAGAGTGTGAACTGGCAGCCATCGCCGGCTACCTCCACGACGTGGGGAACGTGGTCAGCCGCAACGATCACGGGATCTCAGGCGCCCATATCTGCTTTAACATTCTAAACCAGATGGGCATGCCGCCTGACGAGCTGGCTACCGTTATTTCCGCTATTGCCAACCACGAGGAACAATACGGCCAGCCTGTCAACGACGTGGCCGCTGCCTTGATCCTGGCTGACAAGTCGGACGTGCACCGCTCACGCGTACGCAACCCCGATTTTGCCACCTTCGACATCCACGACCGCGTCAACTATGCGGTGGAGCACTCCTTTTTGTGGGTGAACGAGGAGCGCCGCGCGATCACGCTCGAGTTGACCATCGATATTGAAATCTGCCCCGTGATGGAGTATTTTGAGATTTTCCTGCTCCGGATGACATTGTGCCGTCGAGCAGCGAGTTTCCTGAAATCCAGTTTCGAACTGGTGATCAACGGCGCCAAACTGCTTTAAGAGTTCTGTTCCAAACAGGTTTTATTTACTCGCGGTATGGGGGGAACGTACTTTGAGATGGGACAACGTTGTGAAGCTCCTGGTTATTTTAGCCGCGGCAGCATTCGTCGGTGTCCTGGCTTTTAAACCTGTTTTCGGCAGCTTGCCATGGCTGCCCCTTACCAAGGACATCAAACTGGGTCTCGACCTGCAGGGAGGCGTCCACGTGGTCTTGCAGGCCCAGGACACGCCGGAAGCCAGGGTTACGCAGGATTCGATGAATAAAGCCATGGCCATCCTGAGGAACCGTATCGACCAGTTCGGCGTGACCGAGCCGATCATCCAGCAGCAGGGCGACCGTCGGATCATCGTCGAGATCGCCGGCGGCAAGGACCCCGACGAGATGGTCCAAACGCTTATCAAGGCCGCCTTCCTGGAGTTTAAAACCGAGGACGGGAAGACGGTTATCACCGGTAAAGACCTGGTTGACGCCAAGGAAGCCTTGGATCCCGGCGGCGGGCAGGCGGAGGTTAACCTGACGTTCAGCAAGGAAGGCGCGGCTAAGTTCGCCGAGATAACCAGGGCCAACGTAGGCCGGCCTATCGGGATTTACCTGGACGGCCAGTTGCTGCAGAACCCCGTGGTTCAAGAGCCGATTCTGAACGGCCAGGCCAGGATCACCGGTTACGCCACCCTTGATGAGGCCCACCAGATCGCTGTGCTCCTGCGTTCCGGCGCGCTGCCGGTTAAGCTGGAAGTAATCGAGAAAAGAACGGTCGGTCCCACGCTGGGCGCCGATTCCCTGCATAGATCGATCAATGCCGGTATTCTGGGCTTTGCGGTGATCGCGCTGTTTATGATTGCCTACTACCGGGTGCCCGGTCTGATCGCCAACGTGGCCCTTTGGATTTATGCCTTGATTATGCTGGCGCTTTTTGCGGCGTTCAACGTTACCCTGACCCTGCCGGGCATCGCCGGGTTCCTCTTATCGCTCGCCGTGGCTATCGACGCCAACATCATCATTTTTGAAAGGCTCAAGGAGGAACTCAGGGCGGGGCGCACACTGCGATCCGCTATCGATGTTGGGTTCAAGCGCGCCTTTGTCGCCATCTTCGACGCCAACCTGACGACGGTCATCGCCGCCGTTGTGCTGTACTACTTCGGCACGGGGCCGATCAAAGGCTTTGCCGTAACGCTGACGATCGGTATCGCGGTGAGCATGTTCACCGCCATTACGATGACGCGCAGCCTGCTGCACCTGACGGCGGGGACCGGACTCATCAAGAACAATAAGCTGTACGGAGCATAAGGGGAGGGACGAAGGTGACTTTTGATTTTGTAGGAAGACGCAAGTACTGGTACATCCTGTCGCTGCTGATCATCATCCCCGGGATCATCTCCCTCTTCGTACAGGGGCTCAACGAGGGAATAGACTTTACCGGCGGTAATCTGATGGAAGTCCGGTTTGAGAAGGATGTGTCGGTGGAGCAGGTACGTAATATTTTGAAAGATTTCAACCTTGAGAACAGCCCGGTGCAGAGCAGCGGGCAGCGGGAAGTAATCATCCGTACCAGGGAGTTGAGCGAGCAGGAAAGCGAAAAAGTCATCGCCGGTCTCAGGGAAAAGGCGGGTGACCTGACCGTTTTACGTAACGAGCATGTTGCCGCCGTCATCAGCAGGGAGCTAACCGGTCGCGCCCTGGCTGCGCTGGGGATAGCCTCCGTCTTAATGCTCATCTATATTTCCTGGCGTTTTGAGTTTAAACAAGGTGTCGCCGCCGTGGCGGCGCTCCTGCATGACGGCCTCATTACACTCGGTGCCTTTTCCCTTCTCCAGTTGGAGGTAGACTCCAGCTTTGTGGCGGCTGTCCTGACCGTCCTGGGTTATTCAATCAACGACACGATCATTATCTTTGACCGCATCCGCGAAAACTCCAAGGGCGCTTTGAAGGGAAAACCGGTCGAGGAACTGGTGAACGTGAGCATCCGGCAGACGCTGGCCCGGTCCATCAATACGGTGCTCGCCGTGGTCTTTATGCTGCTGGCCCTCCTGTTCTTCGGCGGGACAACCATCAAGGTCTTCGTAACGGCTCTCCTTATCGGTGTTATCAGCGGCGCCTATTCGTCAATCTTTACGGCCAGCCCCCTGTGGGTCGACTTGAAGAAGCGTTTTGACGGCGCCAAGCAGGCGGGCAGGGTGAGAGCCTAGCCCGTTCACGTCAGTATGTATCTGCCCGGTAGCCCGGTGCGCCGGGCATTTCCGGTTTTACGGGCAGGAATGAGACAGGAGGCGGGACGGTGCAGAAATCGAACCGGATTATCGTTACCGTAATCGGCCAGGATCGTGTAGGGTTGATCGCCGGCGTAGCCCAGGTGCTGGCCGAGGACAACATTAACATCTTGGATATCAGCCAGACGATCCTGCAGGAGTTTTTCGCGATGATTATCATCGCCGACATGAGCCGGTCGACTGTCGACCTGAGCGAGCTCAAAGAGCAGCTCGACCGGAAGTCGCGGGAGCTCGGCGTGCGCATCGAGGCACAGCATGAGGACGCCTACAGGTATATGCACCGCATTTAGAGGAGACCTGTGAAAAACTGCGCCTACCCTTTGGGAAGTGTGAGGTGGGAGGTCAGAGGTGCGTTCTCGATGGAATTCGCCGCGCGAATTCCTACATAATTGTTTCCTACTTCCAACTTCCCACGACTCACCTCGCAAGCGCCTTCCGCGCCATGCTCGTTTTTGACAGGTCCCGTTAGAGTAGAGGCACAGAGCGTCCCGCACGCGGACGTAAATGCTCCCCTATCTGAATGCTGAACGCTGAATGCCGAATGCCGAAATGTCCGGAGGGATTGTTTTGCTGACGATATATGAAATCCTGGAAACGATCAATATGATCCAGCAGGAGCACCTCGACGTCCGGACCATCACCATGGGTATTTCCCTGCGCGACTGCGCGGGCCGGGACAGCGAGGAGGTGTGCCGGCGCGTTTACGACAAGATTACCCTTGTCGGGTGCGACCTCGTAAAAGTCGGGGATGCAATCGAGCGCGAGTACGGCATCCCTATCGTCAACAAACGCATTGCCGTTACCCCCGCCGCCCTTCTTGTCGACGGTTGGGATGCCGAAGGGTGCCTTAAACTCGCTGCCGCTCTCGACCGGGCCGCCGCCGAGGTGGGCGTGAACTTCATCGGTGGGTTTTCCGCTCTTGTCCACAAGGGGTTCACCTCGGGCGATGAATTGCTGATTTCTTGCATACCCGAGGCTCTGGCAGCCACTGAACGGGTCTGTTCGTCGGTAAATGTCGCCTCCACCAAGGCGGGCATCAATATGGACGCCATCTACAAGATGGGACGGGTGATCAAGGAAGCGGCTGCCAGGACCGCCGACCGGGACGCGCTGGCCTGCGCCAAGCTTGTCGTGTTTGCCAACGCCCCGGAGGATAACCCCTTCATGGCCGGAGCTTTTCACGGGGCCGGCGAGCCTGAATCAGTGATTAACGTCGGGGTCAGCGGGCCCGGGGTGGTGAAGGCTGTCGTCGCGAAGCTGGGAAACGCCGACTTGGGTGAACTGGCGGAGGCGGTCAAAAAGACGGCCTTTAAGATTACCCGGATGGGCGAGCTGGTGGGCAGGGTGGCCGCCGAACGGTTGGGCGTTTCCTTCGGCATCGTCGACATTTCCCTGGCCCCCACGCCGGCGGTAGGGGACAGCGTTGCGGATATCCTGGAGGCTATGGGCCTCGAGGCCTGCGGGGCGCCGGGCACGACGGCGGCCCTGGCCCTGCTCAACGACGCGGTGAAGAAGGGCGGGGCGATGGCCTCCAGTTACGTGGGCGGTCTGTCGGGGGCCTTTATCCCCGTGAGCGAAGACGCCGGGATGATCAGGGCCGTCGAAAAGGGCGCCCTCAGCCTTGAAAAACTGGAAGCAATGACTGCAGTATGCTCAGTAGGGCTGGACATGATCGCCGTGCCCGGCGATACCTCGGCCGAAAACATCGCCGCCATTATCGCCGACGAAATCGCCATCGGCGTCGTCAACAGGAAAACCACGGCGGTGCGCATCATTCCGGCCCCCGGTAAAAAACCGGGTGACTACGTGGAATTCGGCGGCCTGCTCGGCCGGGCCCCGGTAATGCCCGTAAGCGGATACTCCGGGGCTGGATTCGTGCTGCGGGGCGGGCGTGTTCCGGCTCCCATCGGAAGTTTGAACAACTAAAGGCCGATGAACGGCCTTTAGTTGGCATCAGGTTAAGCTGTAAGCATTAAGCTATAAGTGACGAATCCAAGTTTGGGTCGCAAAGCGGCCGTAACGGCAGTTGATGGCGATGAAGAGTCACGAAGTGATTGTTGTGGGTGCCGGCCCCGGAGGAGCCATAACTGCATACCACCTTGCCCGGGCGGGGATAGAGGTCGTTTTGCTGGAGAGAAAACCGCTTCCCCGGTCAAAGCCCTGCGGCGGCGGCGTAACTCCGAAAACGGCCGGTGTTTTGCCGTTCGCCTGGCAGGACGTGGTTGAGGACACGGCCCGGCGGGCGACGGTAACCTATCATCTCTCACTGAATCTCGAATGGGACAGTCCCATCTGTTACATGGTTAACCGTGCCCGGTTCGACCGTCACTTGATCGAGGCCGCCCGTGCCGCCGGCGCTGCGGTAATTGAGGGGGAGGAAGTGGCAAGCGTCGTGGACGGCCCGCAGGATGTTGTATGCCGGACCGCCGGAAATAGCTACCGGGGCAAGTTCGTCGTGGGCGCGGACGGCGCGCACAGCATCGTCGCCCGTTTGTTCGGGCGTCCCCCTGTAAGGGGCATAGCCGCTGTGGCCGAGATGGCTGCCGATGAAGAAACCCTGAAGAGGCGGTGCGGTTCTCTGGAGGTCGATTTTGCCGCCGTCCCCGGGGGGTATGGATGGGTCTTCCCCAAGCAGGACCACCTTAATGTCGGCGTGGGCTGTTTCACTACGCCCGCCCGCCCGTTGCAATCCTTCCTGAACGCATATATAAGCCGTCTCGGTATGGGCCGCCTGCGGACGATACGCCGGCAGGCCTTTCCCATGCCTTTTGACGCCCTGGGTGAGCGTACGGTGGCCCGGGGCCGGGTCATCCTCGTGGGTGACGCCGCCGGGCTGGCCGACCCGTTCACCGGGGAAGGCATCTATAACGCATGCCTGTCGGGTTGGCTGGCCGCCCAGGCCCTGCGGGATAGCGGAGGCAAAGCCGAAAGGGTCATCCGGCATTACCAGTCGGCGGTGGAAAAGGAGATACTGGGCGAAATGCGCCTGGCGCGCCGCCTGGCGAACGTCTTCTACGGCTTGAATCACTGGGTCCTGACCTACCTGATGAAACGTCCCGAATTGCTCAAGGAGCTATGGGGCCAGCTTTACACGGGGAGTCACCGCCAGCTTTGGCGGGTGCTCAAGAAGACCGTGTGGCGTGGCCTACGGTCAAGATTGTTTTAAGATTGTTCTGATCCGAGCAAATGGGCTGAAAGGGGTCCATTGGGCTGTTGAAAATCCCGGGGTCCCTATTTTTTAATGATTTGCCCGGCCTAAGTAAGTAAATACTGATACCAGAGCCGGTTACTGGAGGGAACCATGGAGCAGGACCAGCAAGTTCTGTTACGGACGCTGACCGAAAAGGTGCGCGAGCTGTCGGTCAATATGGAAAAAATGAGACTGGCCGAGTATGTCACTCTTCTTGAACGTCCCTGGCGGCTTCTCTTTCTTAACTTTCTCACGGGTATCGCCAGGGGCCTCGGTATTGCCGTGGGATTTACGATCTTAGGGGCGCTTCTGCTGCTGGTCCTGCAGCGCCTCGTCCTGTTGAACCTGCCCGGCATAAGCGAGTTCATCGCCAGGATCGTGCAACTCGTGCAGCTGAACCTCGGTACCTAGCATATTTAGTCGTATTCAGGGGGTACGGTATTGGAACAAGTACAACTGCAGCATTTCAAAAAGCGCCTTCTCGACGAGAAGGCCGAACTGGTGGAAAGAATCCAGTCCATACGGTCAACAATGACGGCCGCTCTCGAGGACACGATAGGCGAGCTCTCGTTTTACGATAACCATCCGGCCGACATCGGTTCCGAGACCTTTGAGAGAAGCAAAGACCTTTCCCTGGAAGAGAACGCCCGGCTGACCATACGCGCCATCAACGACGCCCTGCAGCACATGGACAACGGCACTTACGGCGTCTGTGAGAACTGCGGCAGAGAGATACCTCCGGAACGGCTTGAAGCAGTGCCCTACACGACGATGTGCCAGGACTGCAAACTGGCTCGGGAGCAGGAGGGGGTCAGGCGCGCACGGCCTGTCGAGGAAGAAGTTATCCAGTACCCTTACGCGCCTTCCTTTGACGGCAGCTTTGAATACGACCGCGAGGACACCTGGCAGGATGTCGCCCAGCACGGGCTTTCAACGGAAATTGAGGAAGTGGAAGGCGAAGACCGCAGCGCTGTTGTCGACGTCGACGCTATCCCCTACACCATTGAAGACGGAATGCTTTACGAGGACAACAGGCTGGATGACCGGATCCCCGAGGGAACCGGTGGTTGATGAAGGCAGGGGAAGGATTTTTTACCTTGCCAGCGAATTAAGTGGGGGTATCGCCCAGAGACAAGAGAGAGGTTTCTTGGAGAATGCTGCCACTCCTTGACGAAATCCGGGACGACCTGCAACTTGTGGAGCGCGAATTGAACAAGGTGCTGGAGAGCTCGGAGCCACTGCTTACGGAAACGTCCAGCCACCTTTTCAAGGCCGGCGGCAAGCGACTGCGACCGGCCTTTGCACTTCTTTGCGGGAAGTTTTACAATTATGACCCGGAGAGGATCGTGCCGCTAGCCGTGGCCCTGGAGTTGATCCACATGGCTACCCTGGTCCACGATGACGTTGTGGACGCGGCTGAAACCAGGCGCGGCACGCCTACGGTAAAAGCCCTCTGGGGCGACAAGATCTCCACCCACACGGGTGATTTCCTGTTTGCCCGGGCGCTCATCCTCATCTCGCGGTACGAGAACCCGATGATCGCCCAGGAGTTGGCACGTGCTTGCGTAATGATGTGCGAGGGCGAGTTTATCCAGATGGACAGCGTTAATACCGCCAACCTGCGGAACTACCTGCGGCGAATCCGGCGCAAGACGGCGGTTTTGATTGAAGCCAGCTGTAAGCTTGGGGCGGTCGCGACCGGCTCACCGCGGGGGATATACCATCCTCTCGGGCGTTACGGCCATTTCCTCGGAATGGCTTTTCAGGTTACCGACGATATCCTTGATATGGTAGCCGATGAGAAACGACTCGGGAAACCGGTGGGCGGCGACCTGCGGCAGGGAATCATCACCCTCCCCGTCATTTTCGCCTTGCGCGAGAGCCCTGCAAGGAAGCGGCTGGCCGAGATCGTCCGGCATGCCCGTAAGACGCCGGCGGCCATTACCGAGGCCATCGAAATCACCAGGTCGTGCGGCGGGGTCGAGTATGCCTTCGGGGTGGCTCACAGCTACCTGCGCAAGGCCAAGGAGCAGTTGAACAAGCTGCCCGCCGTACCGGCCCGGGAAACCCTGGAGAGGATCGCTGACTTTGTTAAGGTCCGCAGCTACTAGTATGGGCGTTGAGCATTAAGCACTTAGGACCGTAAGAGTGCTGAGTGCTTGTTTGGATGGGATTGAGCTATGGCAGTGCTTTATCCGGTAATGATCCGCCTGGAAGGCCAGCTATGCCTGGTTGTGGGCGGGGGGCGGGTGGCCGAGCGCAAGGTACGTTCCCTGCTGGCGGCAGGCGCCAGGGTGAACATCGTCAGCCCCGAACTCACGCCGTCGCTGCAGGACATCGTGGACCAAGGGCTGGCTGGTTACCTGCCCAGGCGCTACCGGGACGGCGACGTCCGGGGGCATTTCCTGGTGATCAGCGCCACCAATGATCCCGGCACCAACGGGAAGGTTGCCCGGGAGTGCGCCCGGGAGCGCGTGTTGATCAACGCGGTGGATGATCCGGCCAACTGCAACTTTTATGTCCCCGCCACGGTACGCAGGGGCGACCTCGTCCTGGCCGTGTCGACGGCGGGGAAAAGCCCGCTGCTGGCCCGCAAGATCCGCGAAGAACTGGAAAGCCTTTACGGGGATGTCTACGCGCAGTTTCTCGACTACCTGGGGGCCAAGAGAGCCGAGATCATCAGGGAGTCTCCCGACGACGAGACCAAAGCCGGTTTACTGGAGAGCTGCCTTTCCGATGAAGTGATGTCCGCCTTGCGCCGGGGCGATTTGGGCAGGGCAAAGGAGTTGGTTGATTCTGTTGCTTGCGGTAGTAGGTCTTAACCACCGGACGGCGCCCGTTGCGGTACGGGAACGGCTTGCCTTTTCCGAGCAGGAACTGCAGGATGCCTTGACGCGCCTGGCCGGCTACGGCGGGATCGAGGGTTGCGTGATCATCTCGACATGCAACCGCACCGAGGTATACGCGGCGCTAACCGTTGAAGAACGCATCGACAGCATCTGGCGTTTTCTCTCGGCCCACTGCGGCAGTCCGGCGGAAGGGATGCAGGCCTATACGTACACGTACCTGCTGGCTGATGCGGTGAGACATCTCTTTAGGGTCAGTGCCGGCATCGATTCCATGGTCCTTGGTGAGACGCAGATCCTCGGGCAGGTCAAGCAGGCCTACAAGATCGCCTGCGATGCGGGAACGGTGAACTGGCTCCTGAACCTGGTCTTCCAGCACGCGCTGGCCGTGGGAAAGAGGGTGCGGGCCGAGACGGGCATCGACCGCAACCCCGTATCCATCAGCTACGCCGCCGTGGAACTGGCCCGCCAGTCTCTCGGCTCGCTCGAGGGCCGCGTCGTTCTCATCGTCGGTGCGGGCAAGATGAGCGAGCTTACCGTCAAGCACCTGATCGCCAACGGTATCGCCGGCGTGATCGTGTCCAACCGCTCGTTCGACCGGGCGCAGCAGCTGGCTGAACAATTCGGGGGGCGGGCGGTCAGGTTCGACGACCTCTACCGCTGGATCGAGGTCGCCGACATCGTCATCAGCGCCACCGCGGCCCACCATTACGTGATCAAGCCCGAACCGATGCAGGAGGTGTCCCGGCGGCGCGAAGCCCGAAAACTGTTCATCATCGATATCGCGGTGCCCCGCGACGTCGATCCGGCGGTCGGGCACATCCCGGGCGTGGTGCTGCACGACATCGACAGCCTGCAGAGCGTGGTTGACTCCAACCTCGCGGAACGACGGCGCGCGGCCGCCGCGGCCGAGTCCATCATCGACCGGGACGTCGACGAGTTCGTCAGTTCGCTTGGGGTGCGCCTCACCGCTCCGACCGTTGCGGCACTGAAAAAGCGCGGCGAGGAAATTAAAGCAAAAGAACTGCAGCGGGCTTTCAACCGTCTCGGCGACGTCAGCGAGCACCAGGCCAAAGTGATAAACGCGCTGGCGAATGCCATCGTGAACCAGCTGCTTCACGAACCGGTAACCAGGCTGAAGACTTATACCCTGACGGGTAACGGAGCGGCCTATGCCGAAGCCCTTCAGAAGCTTTTTGACCTCGACACGGAATGGAACAAGGACCTGTCCAAGTGGCTCAAGTACAGGCACAAGCGCGTGTCGCAAAAGATAAAATCGGCTGGCGAGGATTGAGCTTTAAGCTAATAACTTGCAAGGATGTAAGGTATGGTTAAGGAAATAGTTGTCGGTACCAGGTCAAGCCCGCTGGCCCTGGAGCAGACGAACCTGGTTATCAGGATGCTGCAGGAGAAATTCCCGGAAGTTCGTTTCCATAAACGGCTGATCAAGACCACGGGGGACAACATCCTGGATACGGCCCTGGCCAAGATAGGCGATAAAGGGCTTTTTACAAAAGAGATTGAACTGGCTCTGCTGGACGGGACGGCCGACATCGCCGTGCACAGCATGAAAGACGTCCCGACCGGTTTACCGAAAGGTCTGACCATCGGGGCGATAACCGCCCGGGAGTATCCCGGCGACGTCCTTGTATCGCGCGACGGTACCGGACTCGATGCCCTGCCGGAGGGAGCGCGTCTTGGCACCTCCAGCTTGCGGCGGGCCGCCCAACTGCTTGCTTACCGCCCCGATTTTCGCGTTATACCGGTTAGAGGGAACGTCCAGACCCGGCTGCGGAAACTCGACGAGGACCGGTTGGACGCCCTGATCCTGGCCTGGGCCGGCTTGCATCGCCTCGGGCTGGACGGGCGGATTACCGAAAGGATTCCGTTCGCCGTGTGTCTCCCCGCCGTAGGGCAGGGTGCTCTCGGTATAGAGATCCGGGAGAAGGACGAAGAGGTGCTGAGGATGGTCAGCGCGATCAACGACCCCGAAACGAGTGCCGCGGTGCGGGCCGAGCGGGCCTTGCTGCGCAGGCTGGAAGGCGGGTGCCAGGTCCCGATCGGGGCCCTGGGAAAGGTCGAGGGCGGGGAACTAATGCTCGAGGCGATGGTGGCCGGGCTTGACGGCAAACCCCTCTACCGCGCCTCCGTGGCCGGTCTTCCCGACGAAGCCGCCCCGATCGGGGAACTCCTTGCCGAAAGGCTTTTGGATATGGGAGCGCGCGACATACTCGAAATGTTACGTAAGGGGTCTTGCTGAAGATGCGTGGCGGATGTGTGTACCTGATCGGAGCGGGACCGGGCGATCCCAAGCTGTTGACTCTGCGGGGCCTGGAGTGTATCAGGGAAGCAGAGGTTATCGTTTACGACCGCCTGATCAACAGGCGTTTGCTGTCCTATGCACGAGCCGACGCCGAGCTTATCTACGCCGGAAAATCGCCTGAAGGGCACTATTTGACCCAGGACGCGATTAACGAAATCCTGGCGGAAAGAGCCCGGGCCGGGAAAAAGGTGGCCCGCCTCAAGGGGGGCGACCCCTTTATTTTCGGTCGGGGAGGGGAGGAGGCCGAGTACCTGGCCGGGAGCGGCCTGGATTTCGAAATCGTCCCCGGCGTGACTTCGGCCGTCGCGGCCCCGGCTTACGCGGGTATTCCCTTAACACACCGCGATTTTACTGCTACAGTAGCTATAGTGACCGGTAACGAAGACCCGCACAAGCCGGACAGCAACATAGACTGGGGCAAACTGGCCACGGGGGCCGGAACCCTGGTGTTTCTGATGGGCATGGCCAATTTGCCCGACATCGTCGGCAAGCTCGTCGAGCACGGCCGCTCCCCGGACACCCCGGCCGCCGTCATCCATTGGGGCACCTGGCCCGAGCAGGTTACCGTCGAAGGCAGCCTGGGAAACATTGTGCAAAAGGTTAAGGCTGCCGGCGTCAAAAACCCCTCGGTGGTGGTTGTCGGCGAGGTATGCAAACTGCGGCCGGTGCTGAGCTGGGTCGAGAAACGGCCCCTCTTCGGAAAACGCGTCCTGGTCACCCGGGCGCGCGAGCAGGCCAGCGCCCTTTCCGAAGCGCTCGGCGAGCTGGGGGCTGAGCCGTACGAGTTTCCCACCATCGCTATTGCACCCCCGGCCGACTGGGGGCCGCTGGATAGGGCGATTGCGCAGGCCGGTACCTTTGACTGGATTATCTTCACCAGCGTCAACGGCGTGAAGTATTTCTTCCGGCGCTTGCGTGACCTAGGCAGGGACATCCGCGAACTGCACGGGGTTCGGCTGGCAGCCATCGGCCCGCAGACCCGCGGCGTCCTTGAAGGCTTCGGCCTCCGCGCGGCCTTTGTGCCCGAGGCATTCCGCGCCGAAGAGATCGCCCGAGGGTTGAAGGAACTGATTAAAAAAGATGAAAGGATCCTTCTTCCGCGCACCGACATCGCGCCCAAGGCCCTGAACGATGCCCTGACGGAGGCGGGGGCGCGGGTCACCGAGGTGACGGCCTACCGCACGCTGGCGGTTGACGAAAACACGGGCGAGGTCCGCCGGCTGCTCGAAGAAGGACGCGTCCACGCCGTCACTTTAACCAGCTCCTCCACCGCAAAAAACCTCGTGCGCCTTCTGGGCGGAGACGCGCCGACCCTGCTGTCGGGCGTCGCGGTCGCATCCATCGGTCCCGTAACGAGCGCGACGGCGCGGGAGCTGGGCCTGCGCGTGGACGTGGAAGCTTCGGAACACACCATTCCCGGGCTGGTCAGGGAATTGGAGAAATATTTCGTCGGGAGTCGAGGCAGTGCTTAGTATTTCTAAAATCTTATCCGGGCAAAAAGAAGGCGGCGACCATCTCCGTTATGTAAGGGGGAGGGGGGCCGTCGGCCCCGTGGTTGTCTGGAATTCCACGCAGGCCTGCAATTTGAAATGCGCCCATTGTTACGCCAACGCGACGGCCGAACCAGGCACCGGGGAAATGACTACGGCTGAAGCCCGCAAGTTTATCGACGACCTCGCTGATTTTTCCGTCCCCGTACTCCTCTTTTCGGGCGGGGAACCCTTGCTGCGCCCCGACTTTTTCGAACTGGCGCAGTACGCCAGGGAAAAAGGCGTCCGGCCGGTCGTTTCCACGAACGGCACGCTGATCACCAGGGAGAAAGCCTGGGCCCTCAAAGAGACGGGCGTCGGCTACGTCGGCGTCAGCCTGGACGGGCTGAAAGAGACGAATGACCGCCTACGTGGTTACAAAGGTGCTTTCGAGGCGGCCCTGGAAGGGATTCGCAACTGTGTCGCCGTAGGGCAGAGAGTGGGCTTGAGGTTCACGCTTACCAAATACAACTTCCGCGAACTCGGCGCCATTTTTGACCTGATCGAGGCCGAGGGCATTAACAGGGCCTGCTTTTACCATCTTGTCTATACAGGCAGGGGAAGCCGCCTTGTCGACTATGACTTGAGCGCGGAGGAAAAAAGAGCGACCATCGACCTGATCTGGCGGCGGACGGCCGACCTGCTGGCCAGGGGCCATCGGAAAGAGATCCTGACGGTCGACAACCACGCCGACGCCGTCTACATTTATCTGAAGGTTAAGGAAAGCGACCCGGCAAGGGCCGAGGCCGTCCTCAGCCTGCTTTTGGCAACGGGGGGCAACCGCAGCGGTATTGCCATCGGCGCCGTCGACTGGCAGGGCAACGTACACCCCGACCAGTTTACTCCCTGGCATACGCTGGGCAACGTCCGCGAAAGAAGCTTCGGGGACATCTGGACCGACATCAGTAATCCCTTGATGGCCGGACTTAAAAACCGCCGCGGTCTACTGAAGGGGCGCTGCGCTTCCTGCCGCTGGCTGGACGTTTGCAACGGCAATTTCCGGGCCCGGGCGGAGGCGGCGACGGGTGACCCTTGGGCTTCGGACCCCGCCTGCTATTTAACCGATCAGGAGATCGGTATATGAAGTGAGAGGCAAAGTGAGGTGATTTTGTGTGGCTTTGTTCCCTGAGCTAAGGATGCGGCGACTGAGAGCGAACGACAGCATACGCCGGCTGGTCCGCGAGACCGTGCTTGGCGTGGACGACCTGATCTATCCCGTTTTCGCCGCCGAAGGAAAAGGCGTGCGCCAGCCGGTTGAGGCCATGCCCGGCATCTTCCGGTATTCGTCCGACACCTTGCTTGAAGAGGTGGCTGGGGCGGTTGAGCTTGGCATTCCCGGGGTCCTGCTGTTTGGCGTGCCGTCGCGCAAGGACGACCGGGCTTCCGAGGCCTATCGCGAAGACGGTGTCGTTCAACGGGCGGTGCGGGAGATAAAAAGGGCGTTTCCCAAATTGCTGGTAGTGACCGACGTGTGCCTGTGCGCCTATACCAACCACGGGCACTGCGGGGTGGTTGAGGGACAGGAGATTTTGAACGACCCGTCCCTGGAACTCCTGGCCCGGACCGCCGCATCCCATGCCCGGGCGGGGGCCGACATGGTGGCCCCGTCCGACATGATGGACGGCAGGGTGCGGGCCATACGGGAGGCGCTGGATGCCGCGGGATTCAGCGGCACACCGATCATGGCCTATTCGGCGAAATACGCCTCGGCGTATTACGGTCCTTTCAGGGATGCCTGCGCTTCGACCCCCCGGTTCGGCGACCGCCGGACCTACCAGATGGATGCGGCCAACTCCGACGAAGCTCTGCGCGAAGTCGCCCTCGACGTTGCAGAAGGCGCCGACATCGTCATGGTTAAACCGGCGCTGAGCTATATGGACGTGATCAGACGGATCAAGGACGAGTTCCTGATGCCGGTGGCCGCCTACAATGTCAGCGGCGAGTACGCGATGGTCAAGGCGGCCGCCGAGCGGGGCTGGGTCAATGAAAAGGCTATTGTTCTCGAAACCCTGACCGGGATGAAGCGGGCGGGCGCCGATATCATCATCACTTACCACGCCAAAGACGCCGCCAGGTGGCTTAAGGAGGGATAACAGTGCTGGTATCGTGGAACGCGACCAACGCCTGCAATCTTAACTGCGCCCACTGTTATCGAGATTCCGGGATTAAGGCCGAGGATGAGCTGAGCACGGCCGAAGCCAGGACAATGATCGAGGAGATTGCCCGGGCCGGCTTTAAGATCATGATTTTTTCCGGCGGGGAGCCGCTGATGCGGGAAGACCTTTTCGAACTGATCACCTATGCCTGCAGCCGGGGGCTCCGCCCGGTGCTGGGCTCGAACGGGACGCTTATTACTCCCGCAATGGCCCGCAGGCTCGTGAAAGCGGGGGCCAAGGCGATCGGCATCAGCCTGGACAGCGTTTCGTCGGAGACCCACGACCGTTTCCGTGCCGTGGCCGGCGCATGGCAGGGAGCCGTCGACGGGATGCGCGCCTGCAAGGATGCGGGACTGCCTTTTCAGGTGCACACGACCGTGATGGACTGGAATTACGGCGAGGTTGAGAAACTCACCGATCTTGCCGTTGAACAGGGAGCGATGGCTCATCACGTCTTTTTTCTCGTGCCCACCGGCCGCGGCGTGAACATCGAGGAGAGTTCGCTGCGGGCCGCCGAGTATGAAGATCTCCTCCGGCGGATAATGAAAAAACAGGCGGAGGTATCGATAGAATTAAAGCCGACCTGTGCGCCTCAATTCACCCGGATAGCCCGGCAGCTCGGCGTTCAGACCAGGTTCCAGCGGGGCTGCCTGGCCGGGCTTTCCTACTGCCTGGTTAACCCGACCGGCGGCGTGCAGGCCTGCGCTTACCTCGACATCGTTGTCGGCAACGTGCGCGAGACCCCTTTTGATGAAATATGGAGAAACGCCGAGGTTTTCGCCGCCCTGCGCTCCCGCAAGTACGGCGGGGGCTGCGGGATATGCAAGTTTAACGATATTTGCGGCGGGTGCCGTGCGCGCGCTTACTTCTACTACCGGGACTACATGGCCGAGGAACCCTGGTGCCTGTACCGGAACGGCAAAAAAGAGGTGGCCCATGGATCTTGATCAGAAAGACCGCGAACTGCTTAACCTTGTCCAGTACGACATCCCGCTGACGGAAAGACCGTACGCGGCGGTGGGCGCCAGACTGGGACTGAGCGAGGACGAGGTTCTGGAGCGCTTAAGACGCTTGAAAGAGAGCAACATTATCAGGCGGATGGGCGGCGTGTTCGACTCCCGCAAGCTCGGCTACAAGGGCACGCTCTGCGCGATGAAGGTTCCGCCGGATAAGGTGGACAGGGTGGCGGATGTCGTCAACGGCTACCTGGAGATCACTCACAATTATCTCCGGGACGGCGATTACAACATGTGGTTTACCGTGCTGGCCCTTTCCGATGAGCGGGTCCAGCGAATTCTTAACGAGATTAAGGCCGCGACCGGTATCAAAGAGATTGTAACCCTCCCCGCCACCAGGATTTTTAAGATCCTTGTGAACTTCGACGTTTCCGAGGTGAACCATGCTGACGGAACTGGATAAACAACTGGTTAAGGAACTGCAGTCCGGCTTGCCCCTGGTCAGCCGGCCTTTTGCCGAAATCGGGCGCCGCCTTGGCTTAAGCGAGGAAGCGGTCCTGGAAAAGCTGCAGGCCTTTAAGGACAGCGGCCACTTGAAGCGGCTGGGGGCGGCCATCCGCCACCAGCGGGTGGGCTTTGCCGGCAACGCCCTGGTGGCCTGGCGTGTCCCGGAGGACAGGCTTGACGAGGTGGGCCGGACCCTGGCCGGGTTCAAGGAGATCACCCACTGCTACCAGCGGGTTACGCGCCCCGGCTGGCCGTACAACCTGTACACCATGGTTCACAAGCCGACCCGGGATGAGTGCGCCGGACTCGTGCGACGCCTGGCCGAGCAGGTTGGGGTCGATGACTACCTCGTCCTTTTCAGCGACAGGGAACTGAAGCGGACGAGTATGACCTACTTCGCGGAGTAGAAAGCGGTGGGGGGATAAAGAGTGACCAGAGATTACGCGAACTCGCGGCGGCTTTTCGAGACGGCCCGGAAGTACATCCCCGGCGGGGTCAACAGCCCCGTAAGGGCTTTCAAGGCTGTGGGAGGGGACCCGGTTTTTATCGCCCGTGCGCAGGGCAGCCGGGTCTGGGACGTGGACGGCAACGAATACATCGACTACGTGGCCTCCTGGGGTCCGCTGATCCTGGGCCACGGCCATCCGTCAGTGCTGGCGGCGGTATGGGAAGCCGCACAGAAGGGCACAAGCTACGGTGCGCCTACCGAGCTCGAAATCGAGCTGGCACGCCTCATTATCGAGGCTCTTCCGGGGGTCGAAATGGTCCGTATGGTCAACTCGGGGACCGAGGCGACGATGAGCGCCTTACGCCTTGCCAGGGCCTATACCGGGCGGGACAAGATCGTTAAGTTCGAAGGCTGTTACCACGGCCACGCCGACCACCTCCTGGTCAAGGCCGGCTCGGGCGCGCTGACTCTCGGCGTTCCGACGTCTCCGGGAGTGCCGGCCGACGTCGCCGGCAGCACTATCGTCGTCGGCTACAACCACCTGGATGAAGTGCAAGAGGTTTTCAACCGCCACCCTGAGGAAATCGCCGCCGTCATCGTGGAACCCGTAGCGGGCAACATGGGTGTCGTTCTGCCTGAGGAAGGTTTTCTGGAGGGTCTGCGGGAGTTAACAACCCGCTATGGCAGCCTGTTGATTTTCGACGAGGTGATCACCGGGTTCCGGGTCGCTTACGGCGGGGCGCAAACCGTCTTCAACGTCGTTCCCGACCTGACCTGTCTGGGGAAGATCATCGGCGGCGGGCTGCCGGTCGGAGCGTACGGCGGTCGGTGGGAGATAATGAGCATGGTCAGCCCCGAAGGCCCGGTTTACCAGGCCGGAACGCTTTCTGGCAACCCGGTGGCGATGGCCGCCGGTATCGCCACGCTTCAGGCGCTTGCCCAGCCGGGCCTGTATGAACAGTTAGATAAGATGGGGGCACGGCTGGCGGAAGGGATGGCTGATGCGGCACGCCAGGCCGGGGTGCCTGTGAGTCAAAACCGGATAGGTTCGATGCTCTGTACCTTTTTGACCTCCGAGCCCGTGAGGGATTTTGCGGGGGCGATGACCAGCGACACTGCTCTCTACGGCAGGCTGTTCAGGGGCCTGCTCGACGCCGGGGTCTACATCGCTCCGGCCCAGTTCGAGGCCATGTTCGTTTCGGCGGCACACAACGCGGAAGACCTGGACCGCACGGTGGAGGCCTTCCGGCGCTGCCTCAAGGACATCACGGCAAGATGAGGGGCGTTACGGTGGAACTCTGGGGAGACGTCCCGTCGGACGGGGACCGTCCCGGGTGAGAGGCTGGTTCCTGCCCGGGCCGGGCCCTGGATTACGTCTTTTTATTCAATATGCTCGAAGGGGCGGTCCGCCGGGTGTTCGGGGATGAGATCAGGGTCCGTTACGTCTGCCGCCCCCGGCAGGAAGGAAACCCGGCGCTCCCGGCGGTGGTCGTGAACGGTCAGGTTGCGGCTTCGGGGAGGGTCCCGGTGATGGAGATCATCGACGTTATCAAGCGGCACTACACGCAGGCAGGCCCTTAATGTCGAAATCACAGCGTTAACAGAGGTTTTCTTTGGGTATCGGATTTGAGTGCCGGGCGATTCCGACTTAGTGACTTCCGGTGTCTAACTTCCTTACTGAACCGGTATGCGCCTGGGCTGCCTGTCCCTGCCGGGCTGAACCTTGGGCATCCTGACGGTAAGCACGCCGTTTTCGTAAGTGGCATGCGATTCCTCGGGCTTAACCTCGACGGGGAGAGGCAGGACCCGCGAGAAAGACCCGTAATAGCGCTCGGCGTGCAGGTAGTCCTCCTCGTTCACCGCGTGCTGGCGCTTGATCTCACCGCTTACCGAAAGGCTGTCCGGGGTCACGCTGACCTCGATATCTTCTTTTGACACCAGACCCGGGATTTCCGCGGTGGCGATAACTTCGTCGTCGGTCTGGTGAAGGTCGATCCGGGGAACGGCGGGCTCCCGCAGGCCGGGTCTGAAGAACTCCATCATTCTATTCATTTGATCGCGCAGGGTGTTAATCTCGCTGAAAGGGTCCCAACGCCGGATACTCATGCAGCAAACAACCTCCTCTAGTATCGTAGTATCCTTTGTTGTTAAGGTTTCCGCGCAGGGGAGAGAATATGCGTTAGCTGCGGGCTTGGTTGTGAGGGGTGACGATACCATGAAGTTGAAAGAACGAACACTGCAGCAGGAATACGTCTATCGCGGGAAGATCCTCAACATGCGCGTTGATACCGTGGAACTGCCCAACGGAAAGGTGGGGCGGCGGGAGGTTGTGGAATACTCGGGGGCCGTGGCGATAGTGGCCGTTGATGATGAAGGCTGCGTCCTTTTGGTCCGTCAGTACCGCTATGCGGTAGGAAAAGAACTCCTGGAGATCCCGGCCGGCAAGCTGGAGGGCGGCGAGAACCCGGAAGCGGCGGTAAACCGTGAATTGGAGGAGGAAACGGGTTATACCGCCGGCAAACTCACAAAGCTGCTGGAGTTTTATTCCACTCCCGGATTCACCAGCGAAAAAATGCACCTGTACCTGGTCACCGGTCTGACGACGGGCCAGGCTGCCCCCGACGAGGATGAGTTCCTTGAACTGGTCAGAGTACCGCTGGACCAGGCCGTGGAGATGGTTAAACGCGGGGAGATCTGCGACGCCAAATCAATTGTCGGCCTTCTGGCTGCCAATTCGGTCCTCGGTCGTCAGTCGTCTGTCGCCGGCAATCAAGGACAGAATCGCTGATGCGATTCCGGGTGGTAAAAAGGTCCTGGCGTTAGCTGTCGGACGTTAGCATGAAGGTATTATTCACGGAAGCGAATTCCGGGATAATTGGTGGTTGACCGGCTGTCGTAAACCGCCCAAGAGAAAGCGATGGGATTCGCTTTGCGAATCCCTGCTATCCTGACGACTGTTATACCGGGGCGAGGACAATGCGTTCGTCTTTGAGCATTACCCGTTTGAAGCCGGGGATAGAGGTCGACGGTATTTCCATCGCCTGGACGCCGGCGATGGTCAGTGTGGGGGAGCAGAATTCCAGGCTTACCACGCCCGCACGTTTATCGCCGTTAACACCGGCGTGAACCGTTCCCGCGCACCTGCCCATGATCAAGATGCTGCCTGCGGCCTCGATAACAGCGCCCCGGTGAACATCCCCGAGCACAACGACATGCCCCTCCAGGTACCGGATCTTTTGTCCCGAGCGCAAGCTTCGCCCAACCAATCGGGCCGGTTCTCCGGGCAGTGATCCCATAGAAGGCACAGGCGTGGAAACCGGGCTGCTTTTCGGGATCAATATCGGCTTGTGGCGTTCTTCGCGGGGGATGGGTATCATTCCGTATCCCGACAAGAGTTGTTCGAGTTCGCGCTGTTGCTCCTCGTTTATCGTACGCTCCTGATGGCGGAAGGTGAACTTTGCGCCTGTAAAAAAACCCTTGGCCTGCTTGAGTTTTTCCTCAAGGTTGCGCTTGATGTCGTCAAAGTCCGCCGCCGGCAGACAGATGACCAGCCCGTTTCGCGTTCCCTTGATTTGCACGTCGCCAGCCACAGAGGTTGACTTCCTTTCGATAAGATTTTCCAATATCTCCTACTTTTCGCGGATCACAAGCTTTTTCCTCCCCTGCGCATAAAAAAATTCTAACCCGCGCACGCTCACTGTAAGTCTGTTTGGCAATCGGCCTGTTATTATCGCCAAAAACGCAAGGCGAAAGGAGGTCCCCGAATGCCCGAGTGGCGCAAGGATCCCGTTGTGGATCGGTGGATAGTCATTGCTACTGAAAGGGCAAAAAGGCCTACGGATTTTCGCTGTACCCCGGACGAGTTGAATCCTCAGAGCTGTCCGCTGTGTGTCGGAAATGAGGAGATGACCCCGCCGGAAATCCTGGCCTTCCGCGAGCAGGAAACGGCTCCCAACAGCAAGGGATGGTGGATAAGAGTAGTTCCCAACAAGTTTCCCGCGGTGCGCGCCGACGAACACCCGTCTTCCTGGTGGGAAGGCATTTACGAGGTTATGAACGGTGTCGGCGCCCACGAGGTGATTGTTGAGACAACCGACCATACCAACAATCTGATCACCCAGTCGGACAAGCAAGTGGAAGAGATCATCTGGGCCTGGCGGGCACGTTCGCTTGATTTACGCAACGATTCGCGTCTTAAATACATCTGCATCTTCAAGAACAAGGGCCGCACCGCGGGCGCATCGCTGGAACACGCTCATTCCCAACTGATCGCCACGCCGATGGTCCCTGTAGACATCAAGCAGGAGTTGGCCGGGACGGAGGCTTACCGTGCGGCGAAGGGGACCTGCGTATTCTGCGACATGATCCATCAGGAATTGGCCCAGGGTCAACGGATCGTCATCGACAGCAGACATTTTGTCAGTATCGCGCCTTATGCTTCGCGCTTCCCGTTTGAGATGACCATCCTGCCGAAGCAACACAAGCACGACTTTGGCCAGATCGTCGAAGACGAAGTGCGCGACCTGGCCCAGGTACTGCGGGCCTCCCTGGCCAAGCTGGCAGCGACCGTTTGCGACCCGCCGTTCAACATGGTTATCCACACCGCTCCGGTTAACGCCGGAGACGCTTCCTACTACCACTGGCACATCGAAATCATGCCGCGTCTCACGATTATGGCCGGCTTTGAGCTGGGAACGGGTTACTTCATCAATCCGACACCGCCCGAACTAGCGGCGCGGGCCCTGCGCGACGCGCCCGTCGTAGCGCCGCATATCGCTGAAGCCGCTGCAAAGGAGGTTCCCAGGTATGTTTGATCGCCCGTTGAAGATCCTTATCGTGTCGTCGGAGGTAGTGCCTTTCGCCAAGACCGGCGGCCTGGCCGATGTGGCCGGTTCTCTCCCCAAAGCGCTGGCGACCGTCGTTATGGACCAGGGACTTCCCCCGAACGATGTCCGGGTGGCCATGCCGCGCTACAAAATGATCGAGGGCGCCCGGTACGTCACCGACTTTCCCATCTACTTCAACAACCAGATGCGGACGGCCGTCATCAGACAGAAGGAGATCGAAGCCCAGTTTCACGGCGGCCATGCCACAATACCGGTTTATATGATCGACAACTATCACTACTTTTATCGCGACGGCATCTACGCCTTCCACGACGAGGCCGAGCGTTTTGCCTTCTTTTGCAAGGGCGTGCTGGAAATGCTCCCGCGCCTTAACTGGCAGCCGGACGTCATTCACTGCAACGACTGGCAGTGCGGCTTGATCCCGCTCTGGCTGCACACCCATTACAAACACAGCGACTTCCACAAGCGCGTCGCCACCCTGTTCACGATCCACAACCTGCACTACCAGGGCAACTATCCGAAGGAGGTCCTGTCGATGCTGGACCTCGGTTACGAGTTCTTTACCCCCGACCGGCTGGAGTTCTACGGCAGCGTGAGCTTCATGAAGGCCGGCATCCTCTATACGGACCTCCTCAACACGGTAAGCCGGACATATGCCAAGGAGATACAAACGCCTGAATTCGGTGAGAGGATGGAGGGGCTGCTCCGCCAGCGCTCGAAAGACCTCTTCGGGATCGTCAACGGGATCAACTACCACGAGTTCGATCCCAAGGCCGACCCGCGGCTGTTCCGCAACTACGACAGCAACAACATCGAGGCCAAGAAAGAAAACAAGTTCGCCCTGCAAAGGGAGCTCGGCCTCCCGGTCAAGGACGTTCCCGTTATCGGGCTGATCTCGCGTCTCGTCGACCAGAAGGGTCTCGACCTCATCGGCCAGATCGTCGACGAGCTGATGCACCTGGACATCCAGTTTATTGTCCTGGGGACCGGCGACCCGCATTACCACCAGCTCTTCTCTTCGATCAAGGCGCGTTACCCGCAAAGAATGGGGCTGGAACTGGGCTTCAACGCCGTACTCGCCCAGAGGATCTACGCCGGGTCCGATATGTTCCTGATGCCGTCGCGCTTTGAGCCCTGCGGCCTCGGACAGCTCATCAGCCTGCGTTACGGGACCATCCCCATCGTTCGCGAGACGGGCGGTCTGGCCGACACCGTATCCGAGTACGATCCGGCGACGGGCATGGGTAACGGCTTCAGCTTCCGTGATTACACGGGCCGGGCGCTTTACAGCGCCATTGCCCGCGCCCTGAAACTCTACCGTGACGACCCCGAAAACTGGCGGAGACTGGTCAGAAACGCCATGGAACTGGACTTCTCCTGGGCGCGCTCGGCTGTAGAGTACCTGCAGCTTTACCGGAAGGCTATAGAGAAGCACCTCAGGGAGGAGGGGCTGCCGCTCAGTGCCTGAGAGCGTAGTAAAGCCTTTTAGAGCAAACACTGACCGGGGGCTGCCGTTACGACGCCTCCGGTTTCTTTGTGTCTTTACACGCCCGCCAGATGAGACTACAATCGTAAAAATGGCGGATGGAGGAGTCAAATGGAACTGAGAGAGGAGTACAGAGAGCGGCAGCGGCGCTTTCAAGAGCTGTTAGGGCAAAACGGGATCGACGGGGCTTTGATCGTCCAGAGCGCTGACTTGGTGTACCTCACCGGGACGTACCAGGACATGCACCTTTACCTGCCCGCCGAAGGGGAGCCGCTGCTCATGGTCCGTCGGGATCTTGAGGTCGCGCAGACGGACGCTTGTGTGGAGAAGATTGTGCCTTTGCAGCGGTTCTCGGAAATACCGGGGCTCATGCTCGACCACGGCCTCGCCCTGCCTGCTCGCCTGGGCCTGGAACTGGACGTGCTGCCCGCCGCTTACTACCTGAAATACCAGTCCGTATTCAAGAATGCCGAGCTTGTAGATTGTTCAAGCCTGTTAAGGCGGTTGCGTGCGGTCAAGACGCCGTGGGAGATAAGCATCCTTAGGGCGGGCGGGAAAGCTTTGGACGCTCTTTTCGAGGCTTTACCCGGTTTGCTCGAATTAGGCCGCACGGAACTGGAACTGGCGGGGCGGCTTGAGGCCCTGGCCCGGGCCCGGGGACACCAGGGGTACGTCAGGGTGCGGGGGTTTAATGCCGAGGTCTTCTGGGGACACCTGCTGAGCGGGGCCAACGCGGCTCACTCCAGTTACTTTGACGGGGTGATCGGGGGAGCGGGATCCGGACCGTGGATGCGTTTTGGCGCCGGATCCAAACGTATCGCAAGCGGGGAGATTATCCTCGTGGATTACCCCGGGGTGTGGCAGGGCTATACGGTTGACATGACCCGCATCTTTGCCTTCGGCGCACCCGACAGGCGGCTTATTGCGGCCCACGCTCTCGCCCTCGAAATCCAGGAATCCCTTGCAGACAAAATGAGGCCCGGGGTCAAGACAGGGGACCTGTACGATGTTGCCTGGGAGATGGCCGGCAGGGCCGGGCGGGCGCATAACTTCATGGGGTTGCGCGCTCCCGTAAGTTTCATTGGCCACGGTGTAGGCATTGAGCTCAACGAATGGCCTGTCCTGGCAAGAGGCAGCGAAAGCAGGCTTGAAACAGGGAATGTGATTGCCATTGAGCCGAAATTTGTGTTCGAGGGGCTGGGAACTGTCGGTATTGAAAACACGTTTCTGGTTACCGAAGACGGGGCTGAACGCCTGACCCGTTACCCGGACGATATGCATATACTTTGATCAGCAGAGGCGCCGGCACTATTCAGTACCCACGCCGAGGATCCCTCCGAGGGCTCCGCCTGTCAGGGTAACCACGAGCTTACCCGCCAGGCCCAGGAGGGAAAGCGGGCCCGTTACGGCAAAGGCGGCTACGATCCAGAGAACTAGAAACAAGCCCACTCCCACGGCGGACCCGTGGATGAGCCCCTTGCCCCCGGCACGGCAGGCGGCGCTCCAGCCCCCCGTTACGGCTCCCAGGAAGAGGATGAAGGCGGCCGTCCAGGGGAGGAATCTTTCCGAAAGATTCGAAACATAAAAGATGAGCGTGGCGAGGACGGCAAGAATGAGCATGGTTGATACGGCTACGAGGATGCCTCTACCTACGGCGGGCCAGCTAAGGGAGGACGCTTTGGGTATTTCGTTTTTAAAGGGCATCTTGATACCCCCTTGCTGTTCTTACCATCAATAACTATGACAGGCCTGGTTGAAATATGTCCAACGCGATGACCGTCGCCTATACCATAGACCGACGGATGTACCTCAACATTACCAACCGCTGCCAGAACGACTGCGAGTTCTGCATACGCCGTACCGGCGGGATCGGTTACGACCTCTGGCTGGAAAGGGAGCCGACCGTGGAGGAAATCCTGGCTGCAGCCCGTGACGCCCAGCGCTACCAGGAGGTGGTCTTCTGCGGTTACGGGGAACCCCTTTTATGTCTGGAGACCGTTACCGAGGTAGCGAGGGAAATACACCGCCTTGGAGTCCCTATACGGGTCAATACCAACGGTCAGGTATTGCTTTACTACGATATTGCGGCGGTTGATGAACTGCTGAACAATGTTTCAGCGATGTCCATCAGCCTTAACGCCCAGGATGCCGAAACCTACGTCCGCATTTGCCGGCCGCGGGACGGAGTGAAGGCTTATGAGGCTATCCTGCAGTTTGTGCGGTATTGTTGTTCCAAGGGGGTAAAAGTCATCTTGACGGCTGTGGAGTGGCCGGGTGTGGACCTGGAGGCCTGTGCCCGCATCGCCGGCGAGCTTAGGGCAGCCTTTCGTATCAGGCGCTTCCAGGGTTCTACGAATACGCGAGTGAAAAACTGGCCTTATCCATCCTGAAGCTTAGTGCTTATGGCCAAATGACAACGGCCTTCTAGGCAGCGCACGGCATTTCCCGTGCCACCTTCAAAATGCGGGACAGGACCAGGCAGACGAAACGGCCAGAACGAACCGCCAGCCCAGGATGATAGCGAGGTTGGCGCCCAGAGCGGCGAAGAGCAGGGTATCCTCAACAATGCTGTGGCAGATGACCAGGAAAGTATTGCTCCCAGGTGACCTACAGGCCGTTGAGGGTTCCGCGCTTGAGGGTGTTGATGCCGAGCAAGGCAGTGTCCTTTCGATGGCGTTTAAAGTACAATTACACAGTAACATCCATCGCTTGGCGGTCGTGACAAGGCTCTATGAGTGCGGCCGGCCTTGCAAAGAGGGGGATGACATGCGGATCGGATTGACGGGGGCCCAGGGAGTGGGTAAAACCACACTGGCCCGTGCCTTGTCGACAAGACTGGGTTGGCCTCTGATCGAAGAGCAGGCCCGGGTTGTCTATCAGGATGAGGCATTTTCCCGGGACTGCGACTTAACGGGTAAGCCTAAAGAATCCAGCGCGTTCCAATGGCGCTGCCTCGAGGAGCAGATCCGCCTGGAGGACATGTTCGGCCATTTTATCGCCGACCGTACCGTCATTGACAACGCGGCCTACTGGATCCGTTGGCGGATGGCCCATTCGCCGAGCAGCGAAAGCCTCGCCTACTATAAGAAGTGCGAGGCGCAGGCCCGGCTTTACGATTTGATCATTTACGTGCCGCCCGAAATAGCTCTTGTCGCTAATGGATTCAGGAGCACCGACCGTGACTACCAACTAGAGATGGACTGGCTGATAAGCACGCTGATGCGCGGGCTTGTGACGCCTGAAAGGATCATCACCGTGTCCGGGACGGTCGAGCAACGGGTGGAAGCGGTGCTGGCGCACCTGGCGGGCCAACCTCAAAGCCCGTATGAAAACCATGGGGTCCTATACGACTGGAACTGGAAACTATAGAAAAACGCTGATGAGCCGCGGGGCGCAGTGAGGTACGCTGCCAAGGAACAAATTACCACCGCCGCATACATTGTAGTAACGCAGACATTGTTAAAAAGGACTCCGTGAATGATCAGGTGCATGACTTACAACATTCGTCACGCCGAGGGGATGGATGGGAGAATCTCGCTGTTGCGTATCGAGGAGGTCATTCGACAGGCCGAGGTGCATGTCGTCGCCCTTCAGGAAGTTGACAGAAACGTTGCCCGGTCCTGTTATGTGGACCAACCACGAACCCTGGCAGAGGCGCTCGGGATGCAGTCAGCCTTCGGGGCCAATGTCTGCTGGGACGGGGTCCAGCAGTACGGCAACGCCGTGTTGTCCAGGTTTCCCATCTCATACTGCATGAATTATCATCTGCCCGGGCGCGGAGAGCAAAGGGGACTGCTGGTCTGTTTGCTTGAAGGCCCGCGGGGGCCGCTGACGTTCGCGAGTGCCCATCTGGGCCTGAGCGCGGCGGACAGGCGGGCGCAGGTCGATGAAACCGTCGACATCCTTCAGCATTATCCCGCCCCGCTGGTTCTCGGCGGTGATTTCAACTGCCGCCGGGACGCGACCGAACTGACCCGGCTCTACGAATTTCTCCAGGATGCCGGCTCTGGCGACACTCCGCCGACCTTTCCCGCTAACGACCCTCAGGTGAAAATCGACTACATATTTACCTCGCCGGGTTTCAATGTGTTGGAGTTAAGGGTCATAGAAACGGAAGCATCCGACCATCTCCCGCTAATAGTCACCTTAGAGCTGTAACCGTAAGGAGGTGCTTTTGAGGGCTCTTGGTGTTGTAGATTCTTTCCCTGGCTCTAAGCTATAGGCTAATAAGACTCGTAGGCGCCAAAAACCGAAGGGATTTGCAGCGCAAACCCCTTCGACACCTAACAACTGACTACCGACTACCGACTACTGATCATGGGCAGCCGCAGAATTCTTTCGTAAGCTTATTCAGGGCGCGTTTTTCTATACGCGAAACGTAGCTCCTCGAAATGCCAAGTTTGCGCGCGATCTCCTGCTGGGTTTTCTTAACGCCGTCGATCAATCCGAACCGTAGGCAGATCACCTTTTTTTCCCGGCGGCTCAAGCCTTTCATCTTGTTATGTAGGCGCTCCTGCTCGAAAATGCTGGTGACCTTGTCTTCAACCATTTCCGCCGCCGTACCCAAGACATCGATCAGGGTGATTTCGTTACCGTCTTTGTCAACGCCGATCAACTCCTGGAGGGAGACTTCCGAGCGCGTTTTCTTAACCACTCTGAGGTGCATCAAGATCTCGTTTTCGATGCACCTCGCGGCATAAGTTGCCAGCCGTGCCCCCTTGGAGGGATTAAAGGTGTTGATGGCCTTAATCAAACCGATGGTCCCTATGGAGATAAGGTCGTCCAGGTCTTCGCCCGTATTGTCGTATTTCTTGATGATGTGGGCGACCAACCGCAAGTTGTGCTCGGTAAGGATGTTGCGGGCTTCTTCGTCCCCTTCGAGCAGCCGGGCCACGTATTTCTTTTCTTCATCAGGGCTTAAGGGTTGGGGGAAAGTATTGTTAGTGATGTAGGACAGCAGGAGCAATATCCCGTTGATGACCGAGATCACGCCAAGGCTGAGGATCGCGGATAGCATAGCACACCTCCCGAAATACGCTGTATAAAAATTATATTGAAGTTTTCGACAGCATGTGCTTGTCTTTTCGGTCTTTAATTTCGCTTTTCCCTTTAACGGCTTTGGCCAACCATGACCGGCAGAGAAGGAAACAAAGGGAATCTGCGCGAAAGGCTTAGGCAGTGCGATAATTGTTGCGGGAGTGAGGTCCGTTTGACCAAGGCGACTGCCGCCGTGCTCGCCGGGGGAAAATCGTCGCGGATGAAAACCGACAAGGCCCTGCTCGATTTCGGCGGCCAGACTATGATTCAGCATATCGTTAAGGAACTTAAGCCGTACTTCGACCGTATTCTGGTGGTAGCCAACGATGCCGCCCGATTCTGTAATCTCTCTCTTGAGGTGGTGCCGGACGTCATCCCCGGGTACGGTCCCCTGAGCGGCATCCACGCGGCGCTTTGCAGCGCGCCAACCCGCCTGACTTTTGTGGTCGCCTGCGACATGCCGTTCGTGAACGGCGCGCTGGCCCGGGAACTTGTCGAACTGACCGGGGATTTTGACTGTGCGGCGCCCATCGTCCACAACTATGTCGAGCCTCTCTACGCGGTTTATGCCCGAACGTGCATTAAGCCGATCGAGATGTGCATATCCGAGGGCCGCCTCAAGGTTATTGATTTGTTTTCGCGGGTACGGGTAAAGTATATCAAAGAAGCGGAACTGCCCGACGTCGACCTGACGCGGGTGTTTTTCAACATCAACCGCCCCCAGGACTGGGCGAACGCCAGGGCGATGGCCGGCAAGGATGAATACCGCCCCCGACGGGGGTTCGAAGGTCTCCCGCCCTTCATCTGTGTTACGGGGACGTCAGACTCCGGCAAGACCGTGCTGGTAACCGGACTGGTCGCCGAATTGCGGCGGCGCGGGCTGCGTATCGGCACGGTGAAACATGCGGCGCACCGCGCCGATTTTGCGGACGAGGGCCGGGATTCCTGGCGGCATTACCGTGCCGGAGCGGACGTCGCGGTGGTGTCGGCCCCCGAAAAACTGCTGCTGGCGCGGAGATTGGACCGCGAGTTGCCGCTGGAGGAAGTGCTGGCTTACTTCCAGGGGGTCGATCTCGTCGTCGTCGAGGGATACAAGCGCCTGCCTTATCCGAAGATCCTGCTGCACGCCGGGGACCCCGGACAGGTGGACAGATCCGGGCTGGTTGCCGTAGTGGGCCCGCCGGTCGAGGGTTACGGCGTTCCCAGTTTTGACGGTGACAATGTGAGCGGCCTGGCTGACGAGATATTACGCTACTTTGGCTTGGGCGAGGGTTATGTTAAAGAAGGTTAGTTTGCTTCAACATCTTTATCCCGACAGGTTTGTGCCTTCTCTCTTCGACATTGACGTTGAGGCTCTGAAAACCCGGGGCATCAAGGGGCTTATTTTCGACCTGGACAACACGATTGTCGAACGGGGTGCTTCGGAGTTCACGCCGGAGGTCATGCACTGGCTTGAACAGTTGCGTGAAAAGGGGTTCCGTATCGCCATCGTCTCCAACAACCGTACCAGAAGAGCCGTTTTGATGGCTGAAGAAGCAGGCATCCCGGCTGTTTTTAACGCTTCCAAGCCGCTGCGGCGCCCGTTTAAAAGGGCCCTCAAGATCCTCGGCACCAAGCCGCACGAAACGGCGGTCATCGGCGACCAGCTCTTTACCGATGTGTTCGGGGGCAACCGCCTGGGGATGTATACCATTCTGACGCACCCCATGCCGGGGCCCGAATTCATCGGTACCCGGTTGATCACGCGCAAGCTGGAAAGACTCTTCCTGCCGCGTATCTGGGAAAAGTACGGTTTTAACCCGCGGAGGTTTTCCAATGGTTGACGCCAGAACACGGGTCTGCGCCCTGTTCGGACACCCGGTAGGGCATTCCCTGTCCCCGGTCATGCAAAATACTGCTTTTCGTGTCGCCGGCATCAATGCTGTATACGTGGCGCTGGATGTTTCCCCCGGCGCGCTCCGGGACGCCTTGCAAGGCATGCGGGCGATGGGCTTCCTGGGCGCCAACGTCACCATTCCCCACAAGGAGGCGGCGATGGGCCTGGTCGACAGGCTCGACGGGGAGGCCGTGGCCGCGGGGGCGATCAACACCGTCGTCTTGCGCGATGGCGTGCTTGTCGGTTACAACACCGACGGTGAGGGGTTTTTACGGTCGCTCGGCGAGGCAGGCGTCGACCCGGCGGGGATGCAGGCCCTGATCATCGGGGCGGGCGGCGCCGCGAAGGCCGTGGCCCTGGCCCTGGCCCGCGCCGGCGTGCGGAGCATGGTGATCACCAACCGGACTGCCGGACGGGCGGAAGAACTGGCCGGCCTCGTGCGCTTGCACGGGGTACGGGCTGCCGTGCTCCCCTGGAAGGACGTCGAGGATGCCGGCGCTGCCGCGCGAAGGGCGTTCGGCGCTGCCGAGTTAATCATTCAAACTACGTCGCTGGGTATGGCCCCGAAAGCGGAGGCCGTCCCCCCGGTGCCGGCGGCCTGGTTCAGCCGGGGCCAGGTCGTGTGTGATCTGGTGTATAATCCCGTGTATACCGTCTTTCTGGAAAAAGCGCGGTCGGCCGGCGCCCGGGCGGTGCCCGGGCTCGGGATGCTGCTGCACCAGGGGGCGGCGTCTTTCGAGCTGTGGACCGGGGTAAGCGCGCCGCTGGAGGCCATGCGGTCGGCGCTGGAAGCGGAGATTGAAAAGAGGGGATTGGCGGGCAATGCCTGAGTTGCGGTACCTGACGGCCGGGGAATCCCACGGGCCGTGCCTTACGGCGGTGGTGGAAGGACTGCCGGCCGGTGTGCCGGTCACCGAAGACTATGTCAACTTGCAGCTGGCCCGCCGCCAGGGCGGCTACGGCAGGGGCAAGAGGATGAGTATCGAGTCGGACCGGGCCCGTTTTGTGGGCGGCGTGCGGGGAGGAGTTACCCTCGGTTCGCCCGTCGCCTTGCTGGTGGAGAACAGGGACTGGGTGAACTGGTCCGGCGTTATGGCGCCGGGACCGGAAGCCCGGCTGGACGAGAAAACAGTGACCAGGCCGCGGCCGGGTCACGCCGACCTGGGCGGCGCTCTGAAATACGGACACAGCGACATACGCAACGTCCTGGAGCGGGCCAGCGCGCGGGAGACGGCCTCCCGGGTCGCCGCGTGCACGCTGGGGCGGCGGCTGTTGGAAGAACTGGGCGTCGAGATTTTCGGGATGGTGCTGTCGGTCGGGCCGATCGAGGCCGCCGTGCCGGACCGCACCCTTGACGAGCTTAAAGCCCGCGTCGAAATCTCGCCCGTCATGTGTCCCGACCCGATTGCCTCGAGCCGCATCGTGGAGGCCATTGACCGGGCCCGCGACCAGGGGGATACCCTGGGCGGGATCTTTGAGATACGAGCGTTAGGCGTGGTGCCCGGACTGGGCAGCTACGTTCACTGGGACCGCAAACTCGACGGGCGCCTGGCGGCCGCCCTGATGAGCATCCAGGCCGTCAAGGCTGTTGAGATCGGTGCCGGGTTTGCGGCGGCCAGGAATTTTGGTTCGGCCGTACAGGACGAGATCTGTTACGACGCCTCCCGGGGTTTTTACCGGAGCAGCAACCGCGCCGGCGGGATCGAGGGCGGGGTGACCAACGGCGAACCCATCGTGGTCCGGGGAGCGATGAAGCCCATCCCGACCCTCGGGCAGCCCTTGCAAAGCGTTGATCTGAGGAGTAAGGAGACGGTGCGGGCGGCCTACGAACGTTCCGACGTCTGTGCCGTCCCCGCGGCCTGCGTTATCGCCGAAGCGGTGGTGGCCTGGGAGTTGGCCCGGACCTATCTCGAAAAGTTCGGCGGGGACACCCTGGACGACTTAAAACAGTCAGTGGCTGCTTACCTGGAGAGGATCAGGGAGGCGTAAGCTTCTTGAAAAACATTGTGCTAATCGGCTTCATGGCTACCGGGAAAAGCTCGGTGGGCCGCTGCCTTGCCCGGATGCTCCGGCGGGAGTTCGTCGATACCGACCGGGAAATCGAACGGCTGACGGGCAGGTCGGTGGTCCAGATTTTTGCCACCGAAGGGGAAAAGCGCTTTCGTTCGGAGGAGAAGCTGTTGTGCGCCAAACTGGCGCGCCGCCGTGACCTGGTGATCGCCACGGGCGGAGGCACGCTGCTGGATCCTGAAAACGTCAGGCAGCTTGGCGAAAACGGCGTGTTTATCCAATTGACGGCATCGGTGGCCGACATCTGGGCGCGGGCGCGGCGCAAGGGCGACCGCCCCTTGCTGCACCGCGAAGGCCGGGCCCGGATCGTTGAACTTCTTGAAGCGCGGGCGGGCCTTTATGACGTCGCCGAGTTTACGGTGGATACCGGGACCCGGTCAGTGGAAGCGACGGTCCGGGAGATCATCCGTTTTTTAAAGGAGAAAGGTTACCTTGATCAGACGGGTTGAAGTGGGCCTGGGGGACAGGAGTTATCCCATCTTGATAGGGGAAGGCCTTCTGGGGTCTCTCGGGATGGAGGTGCGCGCCCGCGTTCCCGGCGAAAGGGTCATGGTCGTATCCAATCCGACGGTAAGGACCCTCTACGGAAAGCGGGCCGAGGAGAGCCTTGCCGGGGCGGGGCTTGACGTTACGTGGGGCGAGATGCCCGACGGAGAGGCATACAAGACGCTGGAGACCGTATCCCGCCTGTACGATCTTGCCGTCGATGCGGAACTGGACAGGGGTTGCGCCGTTGTCGGGCTCGGCGGCGGCGTGGTGGGCGACACGGCGGGTTTTGTGGCCGCCACCTACATGCGGGGGATTCCTTTCGTGCAAGTCCCGACCACCCTCCTGTCCCAGGTGGACAGCAGCGTTGGGGGCAAGGTCGGGGTCAACCATCCCAAGGGCAAGAACATGATCGGGGCTTTTTACCAGCCCCGCCTGGTTCTTGCGGACACGGTCACGCTCGCCAGCCTGCCTCCGCGCGAAATCCGCGCCGGGCTGGCCGAGGTTATCAAGTACGGCGTTATCTGGGACGCCTCCTTTTTCAACTGGCTGGAGGAGAACATCGAGGGCTTACTGGAACTTGACGCGGAGGCGATAACATACGCCGTCGCCAGGGCATGCGGGATCAAGGCGGAGGTCGTAGCCGCCGATGAGACTGAACAAGGGAGACGGCAGATACTCAATTACGGCCACACCTTCGGGCACGCTGTTGAATCGCTTACCGCATACAGGCGCTTCCGGCACGGCGAGGCGGTGGCGATCGGCATGGCGGCTGCGGCCAGGATGGCCGAAGGGATGGGTCTCCTCGCCTCCGGTGACCGCCGGCGTATCGAAGGGCTGATCGTCCGCGCCGGCCTGCCGGTTAAGCTGCCGCGGGATTTTACAGCCGAGCAATACCTCGAGGCTATGGCCCACGACAAAAAGGCCAGGTCCGGCGTCCTTACCTTTATCCTGCCGTCCGCCATCGGTGAAGTTCAACTACAGGCCCTGTCTCCTTCCCGGTTGCTTTCCTTAAACCTCATTGGTTAGGAGACCGCGCCGCAGCAAGGAAGGGCTGCTATGGGCGGAAAAATCCAGAGTGTCTTGACCAGGCTGAGTCCTGCCTGGACGAAGTCCAGGCCCGGCGGTAGTAATGACTCTCGCCAATCTCCAGACCGCCGGGAGAAGGAGACAGCAACTCCTTCGGGTTTAAAGCACGGCGAACGGCATTTCAACGAAGCCGTGACCTCGGAAGACATGGCCCCGGTTGTCCGCCTCACGAACTCTCTCATTACCGGCGCCATCAATGCCAGGGCCAGCGACATCCACTTTGAGCCCCACGCCGGGGAGATCGCCGTCCGCTTTCGCATCGACGGCGTGCTGCGGGAAATTAGGAGCTTGCCCTTGAACATGTGCCCGGCTATCGTGTCGAGACTGAAAATAATGGCCGGGATTAATATCGCCGAGAAACGGGTACCCCAGGACGGCCGTATCCAGTTTCCCGTCGGCGACCGCAGCGTTGACCTGCGCGTCTCGACGATGCCTACCGTTTTCGGGGAAAAGGTGGCGATCAGAGTTCTTGATCGAACGGCGCTGCCTCCCGGTCTTGATCAGCTTGGCTTTACGGCCGGCAACCTGGAGCGCCTGCGTTCGATCATGGCTCGTCCGCACGGCATCATCCTGGTGACCGGCCCCACCGGCAGCGGAAAGACCACCTCCCTTTACGCTATGCTCTCCGAATTAGCCAGCCCGCAAAAGAATGTCGTCACCATCGAAGACCCCGTGGAGTACATCCTGCCGGGAACCAACCAGACGCAAATCAATCCCGCCGCCGGGCTCACTTTTGCCACCGGCCTGCGCTCCATCCTGCGCCAGGATCCCGACGTCATCATGGTCGGCGAGATCCGGGATGCCGAAACGGCGGCTATCGCCACCAGGGCGGCGACCACGGGCCACCTGGTCTTAAGCACGCTGCACACCAATGACGCGGCCGGGGCGCTGACCAGGCTGATCGACCTGGGCGTGGAGCCCTTTCTCGTGGCTTCCGCCGTACTCGGCGTGGTGGCCCAGCGCCTGGTCAGGACCGTCTGCGCCGGCTGCAGGGATGATTGCCGCATCGAACCCGGCACCCTGGAGCACGCTTTTCTGGGTTGCCCGGAGAAACCGGTTACGGTCAAGGCGGGCCGCGGGTGTTTGGTTTGCGGCCATACGGGCTTCTACGGCAGGACCAGCATCCAGGAAGTGCTTACCGTAACCCCTTTGATCATGGACCTGATAACCCGGAAGGTACCCTCGAGCGTCATCTTTCAGGAAGCAATGAGAGAGGGTTTGCTCCCTCTCCGGGAATGCGGGATCGAAAAAGTTCTGGCCGGCGTCACGACGGTCCAGGAGGTGATGCGGGTAGCCTGGGCCGGTGAAAATCCAGTCATGCAGAAGGAGCATGGCAGTTTTTGACGAATCCTGGTAAGAGACGCCAATCGACTTAAGCCTTAAATGAGGTTGCCGTGAGTGAAGGGTGCCGACATAAGAGGGTTGTTTAGACGGAACCGGCGGTTATCGGTCAAGGATACGGCTGTTTTCTGCCGCCAGCTGGCTGTGCTCCTGGAAGCCGGCGTGCCGTTGCTGAGCGCCCTTGAATCCCTGGCCCTCCAGACCGGAAACAGGTCCCTGCGCCGCTCGCTGGCCGGGATAATCGGGGAACTGGAGAGGGGAGTGTCGTTTGCGGAGTCCCTGCGTTCTTCAGGGCTCTTTCCGGAAATCGCCGTAACCATGGTCGAAGTCGGGGAACTGGGAGGAGTGCTGGAAACGGTCCTGGGCCATCTGGCAGCCTATTTCGAGCGGGAATACGCCACGCGGGAGAAACTGCGGTCCGCCTTGACGTATCCCGCGGTCGTCGTCCTCATCGCCCTGGTCACGTTCAGTATTTTGATCACTTTCGTTTTGCCTTCGTTAACCAGCGTGGTCGAGGAACTGGGAGGCACCGTTCCGCCCCTGACGGCCTGGGCATTAAAGTCCGGCTACTTTGTTCAGGCGCACTGGCCGGCGCTGGTCCTGTCTGTTCTCTTGGCGGCCTTGGTCTCGGTGCGTTTGGTCGGCACCAGGAAGGCGAGGGAATTGCTCGATCCCCTTTTTATCAAGCTTCCGGTCCTTGGGGGGATTATCCGGCAGACCGCCGTCGGGCGCTTTTGCCGTACTCTTTCGACGCTGGTGACGACCGGTGTGCCCATTCTGGCCGGGCTGGAAGTGGCCGGCAGGTGCTCCGGCAACAGCGTGATACGGTCGGCGGCGAACAGGGCGGTTTTCAGGGTGAGGGACGGGGAGTCGCTGGCCGTTGTTTTAACCGACAGCGCGGTCTTTCCCCGCGTCGTGGTCCAGATGATCGCGGTGGGCGAGCGCAGCGGAGCCCTGGCTTATTGCCTGGGAAAGGCGGCCGACCTTTACGAATACGACACCCAGTGCACCGTCGAGAGGATGGTAACGCTTCTCGAACCGGTGATGATTGTCGGCCTCGGCGGCCTGATCGGGCTGATTATCATGTCCGTCCTGATGCCGATGTTTGAGGTGCTGGGCTCGATCGGGTAGCCGCTCGCAAGGGGGTTCGCGATGAGGCCTGTACGTTGTCCATCTGGTGAACGCGGGTTCACCCTTACCGAACTGATGGTGGTGGTCATCATCATCGGCATCCTGACGGCCATCGCCGTGCCTCGCTACACCAAGCAGGCCGAGAAGGCAAGAGTGGGCAGGGCCATGGCCGAGCTCAAGGCCATGCAGAACGCCGTGGAACTGGCGTTTATCGAACAGGACGCCTATCCTGCACCCCAGCAGCTGGCGGAGGTGATGGAGGCCGGCGGCACAAAGTGGCAGGGGAAGCTGGACCCTTGGGGGAACCCGTATTACTACGTGGTTGACGACCCGGTCAGGCCGAAGACGTATACCTTTATTTCCTTCGGGCCCACTGGGCGGGACGACGCTTACAGCGACGACATCGTGGCGCGCGCGGGGGACAGCGCGCCGGCGAGCGGCCAACATGTCGGTTTGCCCGGCCTTGCTTCCCTGTTTGTCGCGTCTTCCGAACCGGGACTAAATGCCGGAAAGTGAGAAGAAATGGAGTTATCAGGAGCTTTTTTAATGATTGTTTTGGGGTTGGTGGTCGGAAGTTTTTTAAACGTCGTGATCTATCGCCTGCCGAGGGAAACATCCATTGTCAGTCCGGCTTCGCACTGTCCGGCCTGCAAGCGGCGCCTGAAGCCCCTTGACATGATCCCGGTGATCAGTTACATCGTTTTCAAAGGACGCTGCCGGTATTGTTCAGCCCCTATCGGGTGGCGCTATCCTGCCATGGAAGCGCTTACGGCCGTTGTTTTCGTCGCCGCCTTCCTGGTCGCGGGCTGGTCGTTCCTGCTGGTGAAATACCTTTTCATTGGATCGCTGCTCCTGGCTGTGGCCTTCATCGACCTGGAGCATTACATCATCCCCGATTCCCTGAACATCGTGCTCGCGGCGGGCGGCGCCGTGCTGACCCTGCTGGCCCGGGACATCACCCTCGTGCAGGCTGTTGCCGGGGGGGCCGTGGTCGGGGGGACACTGTTGCTATTGGGCCTGCTCTTCCAGGGCGGGATGGGCGGCGGCGACATCAAGCTGGGAGCCGCGTTGGGTTTGGCCCTGGGGTGGCCGCTGGCCCCTCTGGGCCTTGTTCTGGGAAGCCTGGTCGGCGGAATCAGCGGTTTGATACTGATGGCGGCGGGTTTGAAGGGCCGCAGGGACGCCGTTCCGTTCGGCCCGTTCCTTGCTCTCGGGGCTTTCCTAGCCGTTCTTTGGGGTGAACGCATTATCAGATGGTACGTGGGGATTTACCTGTAGCACGTGTAGCACGCGAGTCCGCGCCGGGGGCGCGAGGCGGCTTCACGACCGTCGAACTGCTCGTGGTCGCGGCCGTTCTGGCCATCGCGATCGGCCTTGCGCTGCCGGACTTGACCAGGCCCCTCGGGAGCTTTCGGGTCTACGCCGCGGCCAGGATGGTAGCCACCGACCTCCGGCAGATGCAGCAACTGGGGGTCAACGACGGCAGTGGCTCCGGGATCTACAAGGTGACTTTCCAGCCGGGAACCGGAAGCTATTCTCTGCAGAGAAACCTCCAGCTTTTACGGAGGGTCGCCTTGCCCAACAACGTGGTTATCGCTTCGGCAGCCTTCGGTTCTTCTTCGGCACCTCAGGTGCGCTTCACGGGGGGCAGCCCTGCGCCCATTCCAGGGGGCGGGACGGTTATCCTGAAGGATACACGGCATGGTGTGAAACGGAGTGTCCTGGTGATGGGCGCCACCGGGCGGGTGCGCGTTGAGTGAGAGGCTTGCCTGGTTCTGAGAGGGCGTTTACCATACCCGAAGTACTGGTTGCCGTGCTGGTGCTGGTCGCCGCTCTCGTCCCGCTGACCGCGCTGCTCGTGGAGGCCAGGACGGCCCAGCTCAAGAACGAGCGTTACGTTACGGCGCTGTTCCTGGCCCAGGCGAAGCTTGAAGAACTGAAACAGGCGGGATGCGATGCCGCGGGCGCCAACGGCGGCGCTTTTTTTCCGGAGCCGTACCAGGATTACCGTTATACCGTAAAAACCGAGGAACTCGAACCGGGCGTGGAGAGGGTGGTTGTGAAGGTGCGCTTCGCCTGGCGGGGCGGGGAGAAAGACGTCGTTTTGACTACGGCGCGAGGTGTTCCGTAATGGGATCGGCGCGCGGCCATCGGGAAGGGTTCACCCTGGTCGAAATGACCGTGGCCATGCTGGTCGTGGTGATCCTTGCCGTCGCCGTTACCGAGTTGTATCGTGAAAACGTCCGGCACTGGCGGGTTCAGGACCGGCGCGGGGAGGCAATGGAGAACCTACGCATCGGGCTAGCCGCCGTGTCGAGCGAACTCCGTAAAGCTACGCAACCGCCCCGTGTTGACGCCGGCGGGCAGCGCATTGTCTTCCAGACGCCTCGGGGGACGGTGGCCTACTACGTGGAAAACGGGCAGTTGCGCAGGGAAGTGGGAGGCGAGGGCCATAACCCCGTGGCGAACCACGTAGGCAGCTTTAATCTCGGATCGGTTTGCGACGAAGGGGGACAGTTGATCAGCCTGGAACTGGTCGCCGATATCGAGGGCGATCCGCCTCGCCTGATGACCATGCTTTACGTCCCCCTCGGCCCGGTGGAGGTGGCTGGTGAGCCGCGTACAACACCTTAACGAAAAGGGTTCGGCCCTTGTCTACGTGGTCTCTGTCCTGACCGTATTGACCGTGCTGGCTACATCAGCACTGGTTATTACGAAAGAGCAGAGGGTTACGACCCGCTATTTGCGGGATCAGCTGCAGGCCGAGCAACTTGCCTGGGCGGGTTTGGAGATGGCCTATGCGCGTGCCCAGAGCGATCCTGAAGGGTGGCTCCCGGCCGACCCCGGCGGACCCGTCGTCGAGTCGCGAAGCCTGCTGGATGGAGAGGATGAAGGGCTGGTTACGGTATACGCCGCCGTATCAAACGGGAGCGGGGGCTTAAAGGTCGAACTGGTGGCGACGGGGACATACCGCACGGCCGTCAGGCAGCTGTCGCGAAGCCTGGTGTTCACAGACGAGAGCCCCCCGGCTGACGCGGGCGTGCCGGGCGGTACGGGAATGCGGTAGGCACGGATGAAACGATCGGCGCATCCCTACGGTATAAAAGTGGGCGCCGGGACGGATATTGATGTTGAGGTGATTACCATTGATCGATCGGAAGGTGCTCGAGGAAGTGCTGGCCGAAGCGTTGAAAGGGGGCGGCGATTTTGCCGACATATTCGTGGAAAATCGCCGTATCACGGGGATCAGCTGCGAAGACAACAAGATCGAACGGGTGCAGACCGGCCTCGATGCCGGCGCCGGAATCAGGGTGCTGGCCGGCGAGGCCACTGCTTACGCTTACACCAACCAACTCGACCGCCAGGGTCTCCTGGACGCGGCCGGAGTGGTGGCCCGGGCTGCGGGGAGCAGCCGGAAGGATGTCAACATCGACCTTAACCGCCTCGAGCCGGCGATCAGCTTTGACATTGAACGCCTGCCGAACGAAGTTGAAACAGAGGACAAGGTCGAGGTGGTCCAGAAGGTAAACCAGGCCGCGAGGGGTGTGGATGCGGAGAAGATCAAGCAGGTTATCGTTGGCTACGGGGACGTTATCCAGCACGTGCAGATCGCCAACAGCGAGGGAGTGCTCGTCGAGGATACGCGGGTACGCACCCGCCTGGTGGTGAACGCCGTGGCTGCCGACGGGGGCGTCATCCAAACCGGTTACGATGCCCTGGGCGGGGTGGCCGGTTTTGAGCTTGTGGATTCAGCGTACCCTGAGGAAATGGCGCGCAAAGCGGCCGGGCGCGCCGTGGCCCTGCTCGCGGCCCAGCCCGCGCCATCCGGGAAGATGCCCGTCATTCTGGCCAGCGAGGCCGGCGGGACGATGGTGCACGAGGCCTGCGGTCACGGGCTCGAAGCCGACCTTGTACAAAAGGAATTGTCGGTATACGCGGGAAAGCGGGGAGAGGTTGTCGCCAGTCCCCTGATCACGGTCTTTGACGATAGCACGATGCCCGGAAAATACGGGTCTTACGCCTTTGATGACGAGGGCACCGGATCGGCTCCCGTAACGCTGATTGAGGAAGGCGTACTTAGGGACTACCTCTATGACCGTTTGACGGCGGGGAAAGAAGGCCGGCGGTCCAACGGGCACGGCCGGCGGGAATCGTACCAGCACAAGCCCATCCCGCGGATGGGAAACACCTGCATCGCCCCTGGGAAGGAAGACCCCCGCGACATCCTGCGTGAAGCCAAGAGGGGGCTTCTGGTGCGCAAAATGGGCGGCGGGCAGGTCAATACGACCAATGGTGACTTCGTCTTCGAAGTGGCTGAAGGGTACCTGATCGAGGACGGCGACGTCGGCAGCATGGTCAGGGGCGCCACCCTTACCGGAAACGGGCCCGAGGTCCTCGCCAAGGTGGAAAGGGTCGGGAAGGATCTCGGGTTCACGATCGGGACCTGCGGCAAGGACGGCCAGGGAGTGCCGGTGAGCGACGCCCAGCCGACGATGTCTTTCGGGCAGCAGCAGGAATGCCCCATCGTCGTCGGCGGCACCGGAGGCAGCCCGGGAGGATCTGGAGCAAATAAAAAAGACTTCCGGGAGTTGATGAGAGAGCCGCGCATCCGGAGGCTCTGATGCTTGGTATTAGGTATTAGTGTTGGAACTCAGAACTAGGCTCCCGTTTGCTGCGGGAGTCTTTGCCTGCCGGGTAGAAGGCTGTGCCTGGAAATAGATAGCAGGGTTTTGACGGATTGCGGCGAACAACTTCTAAGCGGCGGATAAGGAGACATACTATAACCGTCACTGCTAAATGGGAAAGGAAGCCTGTGATGACCATTGATTTTCTTAATCTCGCTCAGGCCGCTGTGTCGAAGGCGGTGGAGCGCGGGGCCGACTCTGCGGAAGCCTACGTCAGCAGAAGCAAGGAACTGGAAATCGAGGTCAGGGAGCAGCGAATCGAAACGATCAAGAGCGCGGAGGAGAGAGGGCTTGGCTTGCGGGTGCTGCGCGGGCGGCAGTTCGGGTTCGCCTTTACGACCAACCTGACGCCGTCGGGCATAGAGGAGATTGCCGCGCAGGCGGTAGCCAACGCCGGCCAGACCGCGCCTGACGAGTTTTACAGTTTTCCGACCAGGACAGACGGCTATCCCGAAATGAGCCTTTTTGATCGCGAGCTGCAAACGACGAACGTCGAGAAAAAGATCGAACTCGCTATAGAAATGGAACGCGCAGCGCGGGCCTTCGACAAAAGAGTTAAGGTTATCGAGAGCTCGACGTACCACGACGGTGAAATAGAGGTGGGGCTGGTCAGCTCGGAGGGTATGGAAAGTTACTACCGGGCCGCCCTCTGCGGCCTTTACATGGCCTTGACCGCCCAGGACGGGGGCGAGAACCAGACCGGATTTGCCGTTGATTACCGGCGCCGCATTGCGGAACTGGATCCCGTGAAGATCGGGCGGGAGGCTGCCGAGCGCGCCGTGCGCATGCTGGGCTCGCGGACGCAGGGCAGTTGCAGGATTCCGGTCGTGCTCGATCCTTATGTGGTGGTCAGCTTACTGGGCGTGGTCGCCCCTTCGCTTGCCGCCGAAGCTGTCCAAAAAGGGCGGTCTCTTTTTGCGGGCCGCGTGGGCGAACAGGTTTCTTCGCCGCTGATCACTCTTATCGACGACGGCACTTACGAGGGCGGCATCAGGACGGCCCCCTTCGACGGAGAGGGCGTGCCGACGCAGAGAACGGTGCTTATCGACGGGGGCGTGCTCCGGGGTTACCTGCACAACACCTATACGGCCGCCAAGGACGGAAAGACAAGGTCTACGGGCAACGGGGTCCGGGGGTCTTTCAAGAGCACGCCGGAGGTCGGAACTACAAACTTCTACATTGCGCCCGGAACCCGCAAAGCCGAAGCTATCATCGGCGAGACCAAACAGGGGATGTACATCACCGAGGTCATGGGTATGCACACGGCGAACCCGATATCCGGCGACTTCTCCGTCGGGGCCGCGGGCATCTGGATCAGCGAGGGACAGTTGGCGCAGCCGGTGCGCGGGGTGGCGATCGCCGGTAACATCAAGGAACTGCTTTCCGGCATCGATGCCGTGGGCGATGACCTCCGCTTCCTCGGGGGTAAGGGTTCCCCGACGATCAGGGTGGAAAGGATGGCCCTAAGCGGGAGCTGAGCAGGTGGCGGATTTACATTCAGGGGAGAGAGTTGATGAGGGTGCGCATTCTCGTCCTCCACGGCCCGAACCTCAATCTGCTGGGCAAGCGTGAGCCCCAGGTTTACGGTACGGCCACGCTGGAGGAGATAAACAGTGCCGTTACCGCTCTCGGGCGCGAACTGGGAGCGACGGTGGAGTGTTACCAGTCCAACAGCGAAGGGGCGCTGGTCGATAAGCTGCAGGCGGCGGACGACCGTTTCGACGCTGTCGTCTTTAACCCCGGCGCCTTTACCCATTACAGCTACGCGCTCAGGGACGCGATCGCGGCTGTCGGCATCCCGGTGGTCGAAGTGCATCTCTCCAATATTCACGCCAGGGAAGAGTTCCGCCGCCATTCGGTGCTCGCGCCCGCAGCGGCGGGCCAGATCTCCGGCTTTGGCCCGGACAGCTACTTATTGGGCCTCAGGGCCGCGGTCGCCCTGGCCGGGAAAGGAACGGCTGGTTAATGCACGAACGCGTGGAAGCCCTGCGAAGGGCGATGGAGACCGAAGGCCTGCCGTACCTGCTGGTGACCGGCAGCCATAATCGGCGCTACCTGAGCGGCTTTACCGGCACGACCGGTGTTTTGCTGATCGGCATGCGGGAGGCGTACCTCCTGACAGACTTCCGTTACCTGGAGCAGGTCCGGGTGGAATGCCCGGATTTTAATGTTCTGCGGGTCGAACGCTCGTGGGTCGAACGCCTGGCGCAGGCTCTGGACGAACTGGATGTCCGGGTTCTGGGCTTTGAAGGCGAGCACCTCACTTACCAGCAATACAGCGCCTTAAAGGAAACAGCTGGACAGACCGAACTGCGGCCGACACGCGGGATGGTGGAGTCTTTGCGGGAGATCAAAGACGAAGAGGAGATCGCCGTCGTCCGCAAGGCGGTATCCCTGGTCGACGACGTTTTTGAGCTCCTGACGGCTCTGGCGCCAGGGCGCCAGGAGCGCGAAGTCGCAGTCGAAATAGCGTACCGGATGCGCCTTGCCGGCGCTTCGGGGACATCGTTCGAGATCATCGTCGCTTCGGGAGAACGCTCGGCCATGCCCCATGGGGTCGCTTCCGAAAAGGTAATGCGCGAAGGGGAGCTCGTGGTTGTCGACTGCGGGTGCGTTTATCAAGGGTACTGTTCGGATTTTACGCGCACGGTGCTCCTCGGGCGGGAACCGGAGCCATGGCAGACCGAGATCTACGATATCGTCTTGAAGGCCCAGCTGGCGGCCATCAACGCCATAAGGCCGGGCGCAACCTGCGCGGAGGTTGATGCCGCGGCGCGTGACATCATATCTGGTTACGGCTACGGGGAATACTTTGGGCACAGCACCGGTCACGGCCTGGGGCTCGAGATCCACGAAAGCCCCCGGCTGAGCGCGAACGAGCAGCGCACCCTCGCGGCGGGGAACGTTGTAACGGTTGAGCCGGGCATTTACCTGCCGGGCAGGGGCGGCGTCCGCATCGAGGACGTCGTTGTGGTGCGTGAACACGGGGCGGAAGTTCTAACTAGAACTCCCAAACAAAACCTGGTTTTGCTATAATTTAGGGCGGGTAGACAGGCATAAAGTTTTGCGAGGAGGCGGGACTTTGATCTCAACTAACGATTTTCGCACCGGTCTGACGATCGAAATTGACGGGGACGCCTACCAGGTTATCGATTTTCTGCATGTCAAGCCTGGCAAGGGTTCCCCGTTCGTCCGCTCCAAACTCCGGAACCTGCGTACGGGGGCCGTGGTCGAAAGAACCTTCAACGCCGGGGAGAAACTACCCAAGGCGCACTTGGAGCGCCGGGAAATGCAGTACCTGTACAACGACGGCGAGAACTACAACTTCATGGATACCGAGACGTATGAGCAGGCCACCCTCACCGCCGCGGAGCTCGGACCGGCCACGAAGTTTCTAAAGGACAACATGAACGTCTTCGTCGTCTTCTACCAGGGCAAGGTCATCGGCATCGACCTGCCGAATACCGTCGAGCTTACCGTGGTCGAAACCACGCCCGGAATCAAGGGCGATACCGCCTCCGGCGGCTCTAAGCCCGCAACGCTGGAGACCGGGCTGGTGGTTAACGTCCCGTTCTTCATCGAGGTCGGCGATGTCCTGCAGATAGACACGCGAACCGGACAATACATCAAACGGGCGTAGCCCGTTTGATGTAGACGTTGGACGTTAGACTTTGGACGTTGGAGAATCACAGGGACTTGGCATAGGCAAATCCCTTTTATGATTGTTTCCAATATCTAACAGCTAATAGCGATGAGTAATACCACGTGCGTCACGCAGGTGGTATTACTCCCCTTTGAACGGGTAATAATATGACCGTCGAAGGGGGGCAAAAAATTTGTCTGATCTTAAAGCAAAAGTGGCATACCTGGAAGGTTTGGCGGCGGGGCTTAACTTGCCCGAGGACAGCAAAGAAGGAAAACTTCTCGACGGCATCGTTGAGGTCCTTGGCGAGTTCGCTGATGCGGTGGATAACCTCGAGGACGCACAGGACAGCCTCGAAGATTATCTGGAGAGTATCGACGAGGACCTTTACAACCTGGAAACCCAGTTTAACAGAACGGCTGACGAAGACGCAGGATATTACGAGGTGGAATGTCCCAAGTGCGAACACCTGGTCTGCGTGGACAGCGAAGTTTTCGAAGACGGCGATGTGGAATCGATTACGTGCCCCAACTGTGACGAGGCGATCATGCTTAACGGCGAAGCCTCGCATCACGAGCATATGAAAGCGGACTAGGATACATATCGACGCCCGGCGGCGCTCTTGATGAGCGCCGCTTTTTTATTGGTATAAGCTGGCAGGTCTGCTTCATATCTATCCTTAAAGGCGATGCTCCGGAGGAGTAATCCAGGGAGGTGTCTATGGGCGGCGACAGCAGGAAGGAAACGGCTGCGGAAGAGATCATGGCTTTCTTCCCCGACACGATCCGCAGGACCCTGTCCCGAATCCCTGGGGTTGCTTGGGAAAAGGTCGAGGAAATCAGGCTGCGGATCGGCCAGCCTTTGAACATCAGGCTCTGCCGGGGTGACGTGTTCGTCAGCGAAAACGGGGATCTGCTGCCGTCGGTTACGGGGTCTTACCGGGTAACGGCCGACGATGTGTACCGCACGACGCAATTGGTTACAAGGTCTTCCCTGTACTCTGTGGAGGACGAACTCCGGAACGGCTTTGTAACCGTCAGCGGGGGCCACCGGGTGGGCATAGCCGGCAAGGTGCTCCTGGATGACAAGAAGATACGGACGATCAAACACGTCTGGGCGCTGAATTTCCGCGTATCGCGCGAGGTGGCGGGCGTCGCTGACAGGGTTCTCCCCTATTTGGTGGAGCGGGACCGCGTAAAACACACGCTGATCGTTTCCCCCCCGCGTTGCGGCAAGACCACGCTCCTGAGGGATGTGGTCCGCCAGATTTCTTGCGGGATACCGGCTCTTGGTTTCAGGGGGGTGACGGTTGGGCTGGTGGACGAGCGTTCCGAAATCGCGGGCTGCTACAAGGGCGTTCCGCAACGGGATGTGGGTCCCCGCACCGATGTCCTGGACGCCTGTCCCAAGGCCGAGGGCATGATGCTTTTACTCAGGGCCTTTTCGCCCGAGGTCATCGCCACTGATGAGATCGGGAGAAGTGAAGACATTGCGGCTCTTGAGGAAGCCCTCAACACCGGAGTGACCATTATCGCCACGGTGCACGCCCGGACGATTGAGGAGCTGGAGCGGAGGCCGGCCCTCCGCTATATGACGGGCCTTCGTATAATAGAAAGATTCATCTTGCTGGGCAACGACAACGGGCCCGGTACGGTCAGGGAAATCATCGACGGCCGGACAATGAAGGCTTTAGGAGGCGTAACCGTTAATGCTGAAGCTTTTAGGGAGCCTGATGGTCATAGCGGCAACGGGCGTTTACGGGATCATGGTCGCCCAGCGTTATGCCAGGCGTCCCAGGGAACTGAGGGCCCTGGAGACCGCCCTGGCCGTGCTCGAGACCGAGATTTCCTACGGGGCGACGCCCCTGGCGGAGGCCTTTGACAGCGTCGCCCAGCGGACCGACCCGCTGGTGTCCGGCCTGTTCGGGTACGCGAGGGACGAGCTGGCGACGGGCACGGGGATCACGGCTGCAGACGCCTGGCAAAAGGCGATCGACACTTTTGTGCCCGATTCCGCGCTGCAAGGCGAGGATGTGGGAGTCCTCAGGGTATTAGGGCCTGTCCTGGGAGGATCGGGGTGCGAGGACCAGGTGCGGCATATCCGCCTCACGGTGGAACATCTCAAGGCGACGCGCATCCGGGCGGAGGAGGAAGCTTTAAAGAACGTCAGGCTATGGCAGTACCTGGGGTTCCTGGGCGGTATAGCAATCGTTCTGGTCATTCTCTGAGAGGGGGAAGAGCGTGGACGCAAACATCGGCATCATTTTGAAAATCGTAGGCATCGGCATTGTGGTCGCGATCGCCCACAACGTTTTGAAAGAGGCGGGGAAGGAGTCCTTTGCCCCCTGGGTTACCCTTTTCGGTCTGGCGGCGGCGCTCTTCTTTGTGGTACGTATCCTCGCCGACCTTTTCAACCAGGTGCAATCGGTCTTCCGCCTGTTCTAATTGGGAAGTGTGAAGTGGGATGTGTGAGGTCGGTACTTAAAGGAATTTGTGAGTGCGAATTCTCTCTTGACATTTTCGCTTCTGACTTTATAACCCGCCTGTCAATACGAGGTGATTCGGGTTGGAAATCGTGCAGATTTTTGGGTTTGCTCTGGTAACGCTGGTTTTCGCCGTTACGCTGCGCCAACAAAAACCGGAAATGGCCTTGATCGTCAGCCTTGTCGCCGGGGCGGTCATTTTTCTGCTGATGCTCCGGAAAATCGGCGCCGTCGTTAACGTCTTCAACGACCTGGCGGCACGGGCTAACGTAAACCTGGTCTATCTAGGGGTGGTGCTGAAAATCGTGGGAATTGCCTACATTGCCGATTTCGGGGCGCAGATTTGCCGCGACGCGGGTGAGGGGGCCTTGGGCGCAAAGATCGAGTTCGCCGCCAAGATTTTGATCCTCGTCCTCGCGGTGCCGGTTGTCCTGGCGGTGCTCGACACCCTGATGCGGATCATCGAGTAGATAAATCCCGAAATGTTTGGGGCGTTACGGATGATTAAAAAGGCAATGATTTTTCTCTGGCTTTTGCTTCTCGTTACCCCCTCGGTGTGCCGGGCCGAAGGCCGGACCGAGGACGGCCCGCTTCTTCCCACCCCCGAAGAGGTGATCGGTGAGGTCGACCTGGACAAGGTCAACACTGTTACGCGAGCCCTGGACAGGGAAGTGCGCGAGGCTTTACCGGATCTGGAATTCAGCCAGCTTGTGCGCTCGTTGATCAAGGGCGACCTGGGGACCTCCCCGGCTGAACTTGTCGGCGTGCTGTACAGGTACCTTTTCAAGGAGCTGGCGGGCAACGCCGTGCTGCTCGGCAAGCTGGTGATCCTGGCCGTCATCTGCGCCGTGCTCAATAACGTCAGCAGCGCCTTTGAAAAAGCAACGGCCAGCAAGGTCGCCCAGTCGGCCGTCTACCTTGTATTGGTCACCCTGGCCATAAGTTCTTTTGTCGTGGCGCTGGATGCCGGGCGCGAAGCGGTAAACGGCATGGTCAACTTCATGCACGCCATCCTGCCCGTAATGGTCGTGCTGCTCTGCGCCCTTGGAAGTTTCGCCACGGCGGCCTTGTTCCATCCGGCCGTATTGATGGTGGTCAACTTCGCCGGGACAATCATCGCGACCGTGGTTTTCCCGCTCCTCTTTTTTTCGGCCGTCCTGGGTATGGCCAGCCACCTGGCGGAGGGTTTCTCACTGTCCCGGCTGGCCGATTTTCTGAAGTGGGTCGGGCTGGGCATCATGGGCCTCTTGACCAGCATCTTTCTGGGCATCCTCTCGATCCACGGCGTCGCCGGAGCCGTCACCGAGGGCCTGGCCTACCGGACGGCCAAACTGGCGACGAGCACCTTCATCCCGGTGGTCGGGAAGGTTTTCGCGGATACGATGGACGCCATAAGCGGATCGTCGCTGCTGGTTAAAAACGGGGTAGGCATGGCGGGCCTGCTGGTTGTTTTCCTGATCGCCATCTTTCCGTTGCTGAAGATTTTAGGCCTGGTCGTCATCTACAAGCTGGCCGCCGCCCTTGTACAGCCCTTGGGAGAGAACAGGCTGGCCGACCTTATGAACACGCTGGGCAACAACATGGTCGCCATATTCGCGGTAGTGGCCACCTGCGGCATTCTCTTTTTCTTCGCCCTGGCGATCGTCACCGGCATCGGAAGCATCAACGTCATGCTGCGGTGAGAAAACGATAGGATAGCAAGAGGGGGTGCTTGCTTGGAAGCCGTCAAGGTGCTGGTAAGGGAACTCGTCGTCCTCGCCGTTCTGGCGCTTTTCCTCGAATTGTTGCTCCCGCCGGGGGATATGCGGCGGTACGTGAAGATGGTCTTCGGGCTCCTGGTCATCGTTGCCGTCGTGCAGGCTCTGGCCCGGCCCTGGCAGAGCCTGGCCCAGGATTTTGCAGCTCTTTCCATCGAGGAAACAAAGGCGGTGGCGGGCACGTCTTTTGACCAGGGCCAGCGCATGTGGGAGAAGAGCAAGGAGCAGGCGCTGATCAACTACGAGGATGGCTTGTGCCGCCAGATCAAAGCACTGGCCGGCATGCACCCGGACGTGGAGGTTCTCAACGTGGAAGTCCGGCTGGACAGTGAGGAGAGCAGCACGCCGGTCAGGATTGAGGAGATCGTCCTGGTGGTTTCGCGGCCTCCCCCAGACGTGCGGGAGGTTAAAATCGGCAAAGGAGCGGGGAAAGAAGAGCAAACGGATTGGGCTGAACAGCTCCGAACCACGATTGCCGATTTCTATAGCTTGAACCTTGAACAGGTGACCGTAATCAAAGATTAAAGCTTCGCCCTTGTCCGCCGGAAGTTTTGAAACCATCAGGAGGTGTTGAACATGGGGGATTTTCGAAAAATCGTTGCGCGTTACCTTGGACAAGGAAAACGCCTCCAGCAAAACTTAAAGCTGATCGCCCTGGCCGTGATCGGCCTGAGTCTGTTGTTGGTTAATATCCCCGGCGCGAGTGCGCCCACGGGGGCTGTGGTCGTGAACGAGGATAAGGATGCCAAAACCCACTCGTCGCCGCAAATCAGCAAGACGCAAAGCGAAGAGGAGCAGCTGGAGACCAGGCTGGAAGCGATGCTCTCACAGATTTCGGGGGCCGGAGAGGTCGAGGTCAGCATAAAGCTTGACGGCTCCAGCAGATCCCATTTCGCGGTGAACGCGAGCGTCGATAAGCGGGTGACCGAGGAAACCGACAAGAACGGCGGGCACAGGACCACCACCGAGAACAACGAGTCCAACCAGCTCGTCGTCGTGCAGGCCGCGGCGGGAGTGCAGGACCCTGTTGTGGAGCGGGAACTTGCTCCCCGCGTCGTGGGCGTCCTTGTCGTCGCCGAGGGCGCCCGCAACCCGAAGACGAAAAGCGAACTCTTCGAGGCGACGGTAACGGCTCTGGGGGTGGAGCCCCACAAGATCATGATCCTGCCCAAGAAATTCTAGGCATGAATGGAGGTGTCGAGGCATGCGCCTTTTCATGGTGCGTAAAGGACTGTTGAGCGTGATCATTGCAGGCCTGGCGCTCGTCCTCTGCTTGGTGTTCTGGAGTCTCGGGACCGCCGAGAGCGACGCTCCCGCCGTCCCCGTAACGGTGCCGGTTACGGTCGACGACCGGGACACCCTGCCGGCTGAGAACGACTTCTTCGTGGAGTACCGGATGGAACGGGAGCGCTCCCGCAGCCGCCAAGTGGAGCTTCTCAAGGATATCACCGGGGATCCGAACGCGGGGCAGGAAGCCCGTGAAAAGGCTCAGGCCCGCCTGCTGGAGATCAGCCAGGACATTGAACGGGAAGTAAGTATTGAGAATATCCTGCGCGCGCGCGGCTTCAGCGACGCCATTGTCTTCTTCCAGGGGAAGATGGTTACGGTCGTGTTGCCCTGCAGGCTGACGGAGGAGCAAACGGCGAGCGTCATCAATATCGTGTCCAGGGGGGCATCGGTGGCCAGCGAAAACGTGATGGTCATTGCGGGTGTGGAGTAAGTGTAGTAAGTGTATTGTATACTTCTCGGTGCTTGGTTCCCAAAGCCTTAGGCGGCCGCTATAATAAAGCATGTACCAGAGAATCCGTGTTGGGTTGTTCCATTGACAGCCCAACATTTATTTTGGGAGGGGAAAAGATTGCCTCGAGTGACTGACACCACGCTCCGGGACGCCCACCAGAGTCTATGGGCCACAAGGATGAAAACAGAGGATATGTTGCCCATCGTGGAGAAACTGGATAAAGTGGGTTATTATTCCCTCGAGGTGTGGGGCGGCGCAACGTTCGACGTCTGCATGCGTTACCTGAACGAGGACCCCTGGGAGCGCCTCCGCCTTTTGAAGGAGCGTGTTAAGAACACACCCCTGCAGATGCTGCTGCGCGGGCAATCGCTGGTGGGCTACGCCCACTACCCGGACGACGTCGTGGAAGCCTTCGTGGAGCGGTCTGTAGCCAATGGTATCGACATCATCCGCATTTTCGACGCCTTGAACGATATCCGGAATATGACTGTGGCAATGCAGGCAGCCAAGCGGGCGGGAGCGCACGTCCAGGCTACCGTGGTCTATACTTTAAGCCCGGTGCACACCACGGAGCATTATATCGAAAGGGCCGAACAACTGGCTGAGTTGGGTGCTGACTCCCTGTGCATCAAGGACATGGCCGGTTTGCTTGCCCCTTACAAGGCTGAAGAGCTGGTGGGGCGCCTCAAGGAGAGGATCGGGCTGCCCATCCACCTTCACTGCCACTATATCGGCGGCATGGCTGTCGGCGCTTACCTCAAGGCCGCCGAAGCAGGCGTTGACGTTATCGACACCGCCAGCGTCCCGATGGCCTTCGGCGCATCGCAGCCGCCTGTGGAGACGGTGGTCCGGGCACTGAAGGGGACGCCTTACGACACCGGCCTGAGCATCCGCCTCCTGTTTGAGATCGCCGAGTACTTTGAGGAACTGCGCCGCCGCCGCGGGTTTGAACGCGGGGTTACGCGGATTCACGACATGCGGGTGTTTGACCACCAGGTGCCCGGCGGAATGATCTCAAACCTTGTGTCACAGTTGAGCGAGCAGAAGGCGCTGAACCGGCTTGAGGAAGTTCTCGCCGAGATTCCCAGCGTCCGCGCCGAACTGGGTTACCCGCCGCTGGTCACGCCGACCAGCCAGATCGTCGGTACGCAGGCCGTGCTTAACGTCCTGTCCGGGGAGAGGTATAAGCTCGTTCCGGCTCAGGTCAAGGACTATGTGGCAGGGCTCTATGGCAGTCCGCCGGCTCCCATTGACAAGGAACTGGCCAAAAAGATCCTGGGGGACCGGCAACCTATAACCGTGCGTCCGGCAGACTTGCTTGAGCCGAGATTGGAAAAAATGAGGGAAGAAATCAGGGATTTAGCCAGGTCGGAGGAGGACGTGCTTTCATACGCCCTTTTCCCCCAGGTAGCCAAGAAGTTTTTTGAAGAGCGTTCGGGGAACGGATCCGCCCCGGTTGCGCCGGCCCCGGCGGCTGGTTCCAAGACGAGCTCGCAGGCCGGGGGCAAGGAGGAAAGAAAAGTGAATCTTGAAGAAATTCGCGAACTGATCAGGCTTCTGGACGAGACCGACATCACGGAGTTTTCCCTGGAAAGCCAGGGAGTGCGCGTCGCCATCAAGAAGGGGAAACTTATCGAGCAGCCGTCTGCGGGCACCGCGTTAACGGTCCAGGCGCCCGCGGCTGCTGCGGAACCGGCTGCCCGCCCGGCGGCGATTGAGGAACCCGCCGTGGAGACGGTGACCGTCGTGGCGCCCATGGTCGGCACCTTTTACCGCACTCCCGCGCCCGACGCACCGCCCTTTGTCGAGAAAGGCGATGTGGTCAGTGAAGGACAGGTCCTCTGCATTATCGAAGCCATGAAGCTGATGAACGAGATCGAAGCAGACACCGCCGGCGAAATTATCGATATCCTGGCCGAAAACGGCCAGCCGGTGGAGTACGGCCAGCCGCTGTTTGTAATCGCCAAGAAGTAAGACAGGAGTAAAAGATGTTTGAGAAAGTGTTGGTTGCCAACCGGGGAGAGATCGCGTTGCGCATTATTCGCGCCTGCCGCGAGTTAGGGATTCGCAGTGTCGTTGTCTATTCGGAGGCCGACCGCAACAGCCTTCCCGTCAGGATGGCGGACGAGGCCTTTTGCATCGGACCCCCGCAGGCGGCGCAGAGCTACTTGAACGTGACGAACATCCTCAGCGCGGCCGAGGTGGTCGGCGCGGACGCCGTTCATCCGGGATACGGTTTTCTCGCCGAAAACGCCCGGTTCGCCGAGATGTGCCAGAGCTGCGGCCTCAAGTTTATCGGTCCCTCCGTTCAGAGCATCGAAAAGATGGGGGATAAGGCGACGGCGCGAGCGGTTGTGGCGGCTGCGGGTGTTCCCATCGTGCCGGGCTCAGACGGGACCGTGGCCTCGCCGCAGGATGCCCTGTCCATTGCCGAGGTCATCGGCTACCCTTTGCTGATCAAGGCTTCCGCCGGCGGCGGGGGGACGGGGATGCGCGTCGCCCAGGGCAAGGATGACCTGCTGCGGGCTTTTTCCACCGCGCAGTCCGAAGCCCAGGCGGCTTTCGCCAACGGCGACATGTACCTGGAGAAGTACATCGAGGAACCCCGGCACATCGAAATTCAGGTTCTGGGAGATAAATACGGTAAACTGGTCTACTTGGGGGAACGCGACTGCTCCATTCAGCGGCGCAACCAGAAGCTCTTGGAGGAGGCGCCGTCCCCCGCACTGGATGAATCCCTCCGCCGCAAGATCGGCGAGGCCGCGGTACGGGCGGCCCAAGCCGTCGGCTACGAAAGCGCCGGCACCGTCGAGTTCCTGCTGGACCGTAACAACAACTTCTATTTTATCGAGATGAATACACGGGTTCAGGTCGAACACCCCGTCACCGAGATGGTCACCGGCATCGACATCGTCAAAAAGCAGATCCGGATCGCGGCCGGCGAAAGGCTCGACCTCGAACAGGAGGATATCGCCGTTCGCGGTGCTGCGATCGAGTGCCGCATTAACGCCGAGGACCCCTGGAACGGTTTCGTTCCCTCGCCGGGCACCGTCACCAGATTCATCCCTCCCGGCGGGCCGGGCGTTCGCTTGGACAGCGCCGTCTATGAAGGGTACATGATACCTCCGTACTACGATTCGCTGATCGCCAAGCTGATCGTGTGGGGAAACGACAGGGACGAGGCCATCGCCCGGATGCAAAGGGCCCTGAGCGAGTTTATCATTGAAGGCGTTAAAACGACGATACCGCTGCACCAGCGGATTCTCAAAAACGCCTTCTTCCGGCGCGGGGAAGTTTATACCAACTTTGTCCAGCGCCGGATTCTCGCCGGCAGCTAGAGTTCGTTACCGTTTTTCAACGGCCTTCCGGGATGTTGAACAATTGCTCTTATTGATGTAATACGGTATAATCATACTAAAAAATGCTTGTCTAGAAAAATTTGGAGGTGAAAGCCCGTGGAAAACAACAATACTCCGGCATCGGAAGTCCAGGGCGAGCTTGGCGCCGTAAGAATAGCCAATGAAGTCGTCGCCGTCATCGCCGGCCTCGCGGCCACCGAAATCCCCGGAATCGCCGGGATGAGCGGCGGCGGAGTGGGCGGCGGCATCGCCGAGATGCTTGGCCGGAAGAACCTGGCCAAGGGTGTCAAGGTTGAGGTCGGCGAAAAGGAAGCCGCCGTTGACCTGTTCATCATCGTGGAGTACGGCGTGCCCATTCCGGATGTGGCCTTCCAGGCCCAGAGCAGGGTTAAGCGGGCCATTGAATCTATGACCGGCCTCAAGGTCGTCGAAGTAAACGTCCACGTGCAGGGCGTTGTTTTTGCCCGCGATGAGGAGCATCCGGCCAAGGAAGAAACGCCTCCCGCTCAGACACGGGTCCGGTAGTTGGTAGTCAGTAGTCGGTAGTCGGCATCAGCGTTTGGCATTCGGATCGACTGACTCCCAATGCTCAATACCCAGTGCGATCTTGAGTGCTGAGTTGCCATTTGCGGTGGGTCGTCGCAGTGTGTTGGGAGGTTAGGCCATGGGAGCTTTTGACCGGGGCTTGGTGGCTGTTTACAGCCTGTTTGTTTCCATAGCGGCGATAATTGCCGGCGCGGTGTATTACGGCCTGCTGCCGGCCGGGCGGCTCAATATCCTGCAACCGGAAAACAAGGCTGCGGCGGCCGCCGTATTGCTCGTTTTGCTGTTGATCGGCTTCAGGCTCGTCTGGGCCAGCCTCAGCGGGCCGAAGCGGAAGAAGAAGGAGCGGCACGTCGTGGTCGAGGACAACTCCCTTGGCAAGGTGCGCATCGCCTTGTCGGCCGTAGAGAGCCTCACGACGAAAATGGTCAGCCAGGTCCCCGGGATACGAGAAGTGAAGGCGGCGGTCGACGGCGATGCCCAGGGCGTCACCATCAACATCAATGCCACGGTTACTCCCGACATCAATATACCCGAAGTCTCCAAGGACGTTCAGCGGCTGGTCCAGGACAAAGTCAAGGAAGTTACGGGGATCGCCGTTTCCAACGTCCTTGTCAACGTTGAGAATATCTCTGCCAACAAGCCCCGCGTGGAATAGGAGTGCATGCGCTTGAGCCCTAGGTTAAGTGAAATACTCGAGAAGCACTGGGGTAAACTGTTGGGTGTGGTACTTGCGCTTGTTTTCAGCTTGTTCACCATTACTTACGGCCTGCTTAAGGCGCTGTTCGTTTCGCTGTGCGTGGCCGTAGGCTATTATATCGGCAAGCGCATCGACGAGCAGACCGATTGGAGAAAACTCTGGGATCGCATATTTGGGGATAATAAATGAAACTGACCAGGAGACGTGCCAGGGAAGTAGCCCTCCAGGCGCTTTTTCAGATTGATGTGGGCGGGGCTGAAGAAGCCGAAGCGGTTGAACAGACGATACAGTTGCTGGAGCTTCAGGATGCGGACTGTTCGTTCGTCAAGGAGATTGTCGGCGGCGTGCGCGGTCATCTGGCGCGGCTGGACGGGGTCATCGTCCGGCAAAGCAAGGACTGGCGCCTGGAACGGATCGCCAACGTCGACCGCAACATTTTGCGCATGGCCCTGTACGAAATCCTTTACCGCGACGATGTTCCGGACAATGTCGCCGTAAATGAGGCCATCGAACTGGCCAAGACTTTCGGAAGCGAGGAATCGGGCCGGTTTGTCAACGGCATTCTGGGAAAGGTTATCGAGAAGCCGGAACTGTTTAGGCCTGACGAAGGCTGCCCTAGCTGAGCAGCCTTTAATTTTTGCTTGGGTGCAAAACAGCGGCCGAAATGCAGGATTTGCCAAGCCCAATAACTAACTCCTTAATAACTGCCTGTTCTTCCGAGAGAGGAAAGACGAGTGCGCATCATCAGTGTCAGTGAGTTAACCGCCTACTTGCGTACCCGCATCGAAGAAGATCCTTTTCTGGCGAACGTTTGGGTCCGCGGGGAAGTATCGAACTGCCATTACCACCCCTCCGGTCACCTTTATTTCAGCCTCCGGGACAAGTACACCACCCTGGGCGTGGTTATGTTCCGCTCGCGTGTGCGGCAGTGCCGGTTTCGTGTTAACAACGGCATGGCTGTCGTGGTTCGGGGGGCGGTGGGCTTTTATGACCGCGACAACCGCTGCCAGCTTTACGCCGAGGAGCTTGAACCGGAAGGGCTTGGCGCCCTGCACGCCGCTCTCGAGCAGCTTAAGGAGCGTTTGGCGGCCCAAGGGCTGTTTGACGAGGCGCGCAAGAAGCCGATCCCGCGGTTCCCGTCCCGTATCGGGCTGGTCACCTCGCCGGTCGGGGCAGCTTACAAGGATGTGCTTACCGTTGCCGCCAAACGCTGGCCTCAGGCGGAGATCGTCGTCGCTCCCGTCAGTGTTCAGGGGGACACCGCGCCGCGGGAGATCGCCGGGGCGATCGCGGCCCTGAACCGGGCCGGTAATGTTGACGTGATCATTGTCGGGCGGGGCGGAGGCTCGATTGAAGAACTCTGGGCCTTCAATACCGAGACGGTGGCCCGCGCCGTCGCCGCCTCCGCGATTCCTGTCGTATCGGCGGTCGGCCACGAAAAAGACGTTACAATCGCCGACCTGGTGGCGGACAGGAGAGCGGCCACGCCTTCGGCGGCCGCCGAGTTGGTCTGCCCGGACCAGGCCGAGGTCCGGTACGCGATGGAGATGACCGGGCGCAGGCTCCAGCGCAGCCTGACGGTCTACATGGACGGCCTGAAACGCGCCCTGCGACGTTGTACCGAAAGCAGGGCCATGGCCCGTCCGCTGGAAACAATCATCGCCCTACCCGGCCGGAGGCTTGAGGTTCTCGAACTGCGGCAGAGCGGGGCGATGGGCGCCATAACCAGGCACTGGGAGCGCAACCTTGCGGAACTGGCCGGGCGGCTGGAATCTTTGAGCCCGCTGGCCACGCTGGCCCGCGGCTACAGCATCTGCTACCGCGAAGAGGAGCGGGGCGAGCGGCTGCTGCGGGACGCGGGTCAGGTCAGGAGCGGGGAAAGAATAAAGGTGAGGCTGCATCGGGGAAGGCTGCGCTGCCGGGTTGAGGAAGCAGAGAATTAAATTTGCAATTCCCGAACGGCCCGGCACTCAATTCGAACAGCTATTTACATTCAGATCGAACAGCTATTTACATTCAGAGGTACTGTTAATCTTCGGGATGCTAGAAGGTTTGATTTGCCTGCAACTTGACTCCCATAGTTGAGTGCCGGGGAGTCCGACGACGGACGACTGACGACTGAATTGAGGAGGACACAGATTGGCGGTTTTACTGGACGGGAAGAAGATCGCCGCGGCGATCAAAGAGGAAATCAAGGAACAGGTTGTCAGGTGGCGGGAGCGGGGCGTCCAGCCGTCCCTTGTCGCCGTGCTTGCCGGGGATGACCCGGGGGCCGTGGTTTACGCGCAGGCCAAGGGAAGGGTCTGCGAAACCCTGGGCATCGACTACAGGGTGCTCCAGTTGGCGGCGGGCGCCGGCGAAGGCGAACTGCTGGGCGCATTGTCCGGGTTGAACGAGGACCCCGCCGTTCACGGAATTGTGCTTGAGCTGCCCCTTCCGGCCCACATCGACAAGCGTAAGGCGATGGAGGCCGTCAGCCCACTAAAGGACGTGGACGGGATGCACCCCCTCAACCGGGGGTACCTGATGGCCGGGCGCCGGGGGTTTTATCCGGCTACTCCGCAGAGTTGCATCGAAATCCTGCTCCGGTCGGGGATCGAGATCGCCGGCCGGCACGTGGTCGTCATCGGCCGCGGCGAAACGGTGGGCAAGCCGCTGATCTTCATGCTTTTGCAAAACAACGCCACCGTGACCGTTTGCCATACCAAGACCCGGGACCTGGCCAGGCACGCTCTGGCAGCCGATATCATCATCGCCGCCGCCGGGAGGGCACGGCTCGTCACGGGCTCGATGATCGGCGAGGGCGCGGTGGTGGTCGATGCCGGGGTAAACCCTTGTCCCGGCGGGATTTGCGGGGACGTGGCTTTTGATGAGGTGGTACCCAAGGCAGGGGCGATCACCCCTGTTCCCGGCGGGGTCGGAAGCCTCACCACGGCGATCCTGCTCAGGAACCTCCTGCAGGCCGTCGAACTCCAAAACGGGGGTCTTAAGTAGCATGACGATGGCGAACTGGACGTTGAAGGAATATCTTGACCGGGCCGCTTCGGGCGAGGCCACGCCGGGAGGCGGAAGCGTCGCGGCTATAGCCGGGGCTATGGCGGCCAGCATGGTGACGATGGTGACCAACCTGACCATCGGCAAGAAGGGTTACCTGGAGGTTGAAGCCGAATGCCGGGCCATCCGGGAACGGTCCCGGCTCCTGGGGGCCGAGCTCCAGGAACTGGCCGAGGCCGATATGCGTGCTTTTGAGAGCTTGATGGCGGCTTACCGTCTGCCTCGAAGCACGGAGACCGAGACCTCCGCCCGCCTGGAGCGCATCCAGGATGCGCTCAATGAGGCCATCGAGGTACCTTTCCGCATCGCCCGGGCCTGTGAGCAGGTAATGGTGCTGGCCAGGCGGCTGGTCGAGATCGGCAACAGGAACGCTGTGAGCGACGCCGGCGTGGCCTGCTTTCTCGGTGAAGGGGCGGCGCAGAGCGCTCTTTTAAACGTCGATATCAACCTTAAGGCCTTCACGGACCAGGACCTAGCCAGGCGCGCGGCGGGCGAAAGAAAGGCCATCGGCGAGCGGGTGGCGTCCTTGCGGGCCGAGACCTCGGCGCTTTTAGTCATGAGTTGATCGTTTGGTTGTTTGCGGGGAGGCGTGTATGGGAAACCTGAGTTTTGAAGAGGCGATCATGCGCCTGGAAGAAATCGTGCACCGGCTGGAGGACGGCCGGCTTCCGCTGGAGGAAGCACTGGACCTCTATGCCGAAGGAGTGACCCTCGCCCGGCATTGCCGTTCCATTCTGGACAGCGCCGAGCAGAGGGTGAGGTTCCTGTCCGGTTCCGCGATAGAAACGGGCGATGAAGAGCAATGAACTTTCTCGACCGGCTGGCGGAGAAAAGATATTTGGTTGATGCCGCGCTGGACCGGTATCTGCCTGGGGCTGACGTCCACCCCGCCGTCATTCACGAAGCGATGCGTTACAGCGTTTTCGCCGGCGGCAAACGACTGCGCCCGGCGATGACCCTCGCCGCCTGCGAGGCTGTCGGCGGGGATCCGGGCAAGGCCATGGCGGCGGCATGCGCCTTTGAGCTCATTCACACCTATTCGCTTGTGCACGACGACCTCCCGGCTATGGACGACGACGACCTGCGCAGGGGGCGCCCGACAAGTCACAAGGTTTACGGGGAGGCGCTGGCCATCCTGGTCGGCGACGCGCTGCTCACGCTGGGATTCGGGCTCCTGGGCCGAAGCGTACGGGAACACGGCTGCCTGGATGGAAACGCCCTAGGCTTGGTAGAGGACGTGGCGGAGGCCTGCAGCACCATGGGCCTGATCGGCGGGCAGGTCATGGACATCCAGTCAACGGACCGGCAGGCAGATCCCGCGGAACTCGAGTACATCCACCGGACCAAGACCGGCGCCCTGTTTCGCGCGGCCGTACGTGCGGGCTGCATCCTGGGAGGGGGAAGCGGACAACAGCTCAAACAGCTTACCGCTTTCGCCGAGCACTTCGGCCTGGTCTTTCAGATCACCGACGACATCCTCGACGTTGTCGGCGACGAAAAGGTTATTGGCAAGCCGGTGGGCAGCGACACCAGGAACCGCAAGCTTACCTACGTGTCACTGTTCGGGCTGGATGAGGCGCGCGCGAGGGCCCGCCGGGAGGCCGAACTGGCCCTGTCCGCCCTGCAGGGGTTTGATACGAAGGCCGATTTTCTCCGTCAAGCGGTACAATTCGTTTTAACGCGTGAGTTTTAGGGGTGCGGCATCTTCCTCTTTCACCGGCTCGTGACGGACCGGGGTAATGCGCGGCCGGCTGAAGTTTGAAAGGCCTTTACGGTTATGCTATGATAATAAGGCAACTAATCTTTGAAAATCGAAAACAGGTAAGTGATGCAGTATCCTAGTCAGCGGCTCTTTCTTCAAGGGCGGGCCTAAAAATCCGCTGAGGGCACATCGATGAAGTTCCTGGTGCTGGCATCCGACGCCCAGTCGGGGGTTGGTACTGGGAGTTAAGGTTGCGGGGCGACCTGCAATGGCATGCGGGCGTTGACCCTGCTTCCGCGGAGACCCAAGTTCGTGGGGATTTTGAACTATGGCTTGGGGTAAAAACCTGTACGTGGTGAAGAAGCTGCGTGCAGCGTAGCCTGCCTTGAGTGGTAATGGTGGATACCGTTAAGGGTTTCCCGATCGGGTGGCGCCGCTCGTTCGGGGGGCCGGTCGAAACCATTGCTGCAAAAGAGGCTAGGGGAGAGAGTCAACTGTTAAGGAAAACTTCTAGGCTGTCTGGATGTCCAGGGCAGGCCGGAGATTGCAGTGTAGACTGAGTGGCAATCCAGTCCCGGTACCGGTAACGGTCTGGAAACGCCCTTAAAGGGAAACCGCCGGAGCGGCGACGCACGGTGGGCGTTTGGGAAAACCTACTGGACCTAAGCTACAATATTTCTTCGGTTTGCTGTCACTTACCTGTTTTTGTTATTTTAACCCCATTACGGGGTGAGGTGCGCCTGTTTGACCAATGGCTATTCTCGTTCGTTTCTTCGATATGTGATCATCGTCGCGGTAGGGACGTTTACCTCGACGGTATTCTTCAGTTTCCTTACCGAGGTTGCCACGCGAAGACTGGCCAACATCATCGTGGCCGCACTCCTTCTCATCCTGATCATTTCCGTAGGCGTCTTCTTCGACATCCTGGGTACTGCCGTAACCGCAGCCCGCGAAGCGCCGTTCCACGCCAAGGCCGCCAAAAAGGTTTTTGGGGCGCAGCAGGGCGTATTTTTGATCCGCAACGCCGACAAGGTCGCCAACTTCTCAAATGACATCGTGGGTGATATTGCCGGCACGCTGTCCGGCGCCCTGGGCATTTCTCTGATTGTGCAACTTGCGACGATGCAGCAGGGATTTAATATAGTTTTGGCTAATGTGTTAATTACGGCCGGCATCGCCTCGCTAACCGTTTCGGGCAAGCTTTTGGGCAAAAGGCTGGCCATCAACAGGGCTAACGAAGTGGTGTTTCTGGTCGCCCGGGTCCTGGCCAGTATGGAGAGGATCCGGCGCCCGTTAAACCCGTCAAACCCGTCGGGGCATAATAAAGTAAAAAACCGGTCAAAGGTGTGGCGTCGTTGAAACGCATCCTCGATCGCATTAATGAACCGAAAGACCTGCGCTCGCTTTCCGTCGATGAACTGCAGCGCCTCGCGGCCGAAGCGCGTGAACTGATCGTCAATACCGTATCCCAGACCGGGGGGCACCTGGCGCCCAATCTGGGTGTGGTTGAACTCACCATCGCTCTCCATCGTGTCTTTGAGGCCCCGCGCGATAAGATCATCTGGGACGTGGGGCACCAGTGTTACGTTCACAAGATCCTCACCGGCCGGCGCGAGGCTTTTCCGACGCTCCGGAAGTATGGGGGCTTGAGCGGCTTTCCCAGCCGTTTCGAAAGTGAGTACGACGTCTTTGGGACCGGTCACAGTTCCACCTCGATCTCCGCTGCTTTGGGCATGGCCCTGGGGCGCGACTACCGCGCCGATGACGACAGCTCGGTCGTGGCCGTGATCGGCGACGGCGCGCTAACGGCCGGAATGGCCTTTGAGGCCCTCAACCACGCCGGGCATATGCAGAGACGGCTGGTTGTCGTTCTGAACGACAACGAGATGTCGATCGCCAAGAACGTCGGGGCCCTGTCGGGGTATCTGACCCGCCTGCGGACAGACCCTATGTATACGCGCGGCAAGGAAGAACTGGAGGAACTCCTGCAGCGCATCCCCGCCATCGGACCGCGGCTGCTGAAGTGGACGCTGCGGGTTAAGGACAGCCTCAAGTATCTTGTCGTTCCGGGCATGATCTTCGAGGAACTGGGCTTCACCTATCTTGGCCCCGTCGACGGCCACAACATCCCGCAACTCCTGAATATCTTGAAAAAGGCCAAGGCAGCCGAAGGGCCGGTTATCGTCCACGTCCTCACCACGAAGGGCAAGGGCTACAAGCCTGCCGAGACCAATCCCGACAAGTTCCACGGCGTCGGGGCGTTCGACGTGGAGACGGGGAAGGTTAAGAAGAGCGGCAGGGTTACCTATACCGAAGTCTTCGGCCGCACCCTCCTGACTCTGGCCCAGGAAGACGAAAGAATAGTGGCCATCACTGCGGCAATGACCAGCGGCACCGGCCTGGCCGAGTTTGCCAAAACCTTCCCGGACCGTTTTTTCGACGTCGGGATCGCCGAGCAGCACGCCGTTACGCTGGCGGCGGGCATGGCTGCCGAGGGCTTGCGCCCGGTGGTGGCGATCTATTCCACGTTTATGCAGCGCGCTTTCGATCAGGTCGTTCACGACGTCTGCCTGCAGCGCCTGCCCGTGGTCATGGCTCTCGACCGGGGCGGTATCGTGGGCGATGACGGTCCGACCCACCAGGGCATCTTCGATCTTTCCTATCTAAGGCTTATCCCCAACCTTACCGTGATGGCTCCGCGGGACGAAAACGAGCTGCAGCACATGTTGAAAGCGGCTGTCGACTACAGAGTGCCCGTAGCCGTGCGCTATCCCCGCGGGACCGGAACCGGGTGCCCGCTTGACCAGGACTTCAGAGAAATCCCGCTTGGACGAGCCGAGGTGCTGCGGGAAGGCCGGGACGCTACCATCCTCGCTGTCGGCAACACCGTCGAGCCCAGCCTCAAGGCGGCCGAAATGCTTGCGGCTGCGGGCATTAAGGCGGCGGTCATCAATGCCCGCTTCGTCAAGCCCCTGGACGAGGAGTGCATCCTCACCTACGCCAGGCGCAGCAAGCAGCTCTTCGTTGTTGAAGAAAATGTCGTCAGCGGCGGTTTTGGCGCGGCCGTCCTGGAGCTCCTGGCCGCGAAAAGGCAGTACGACGTACATCCGCATTTGATTGCCCTGCCCGATGCCTTTCTCGAGCATGGGTCCCCGTCGATCCTGCGCGAGAAATACGGTTTGAACGCCAAAGAGATCGCGGAGAAAGTGCGCGTGGAACTGCAGCGGTCCAGGCTCCGACTGGCGCCGACGAAGATATAGGTGATGGTCAGGAAACGGCTTGACATCCTTTTGGTTGAACGAGGATTCTTTCCCTCGCGCATGATGGCCCGGTCGGCGGTAATGGCCGGGCACGTGTTTGTTTCCGGGCAGCGGGTGGACAAGGTGGGAACCTTGATCGATCCGGAAGCCGGGATCGAGGTGCGGGGCGGGCAACTGCCTTACGTCAGCAGGGGCGGGCTGAAGCTGGAAAAAGCCCTGCGCGCCTTCGACATCGATTTGACCGATCGCACCGTCCTTGACGTGGGGGCTTCGACCGGGGGTTTTACCGACTGCGCTCTGCAATTCGGAGCCCGGCGCGTCTATGCCGTGGACGTGGGTTACGGGCAGCTGGCCTGGAAACTGCGCCAGGATCCCCGTGTCGTGGTTTACGAACGGACCAACATCAGGCACCTGGAACAGGAAAAGCTCGATCCCGGGGCGAAACCGGATTTCGCAACGGTGGACGTCTCTTTTATTTCGCTGTCTAAAATCCTGCCCCAAATCGACAGGCTCACCGCCGACGACGCCGACGCTGTTCTGCTGATTAAGCCGCAGTTTGAAGCAGGTCCCGACAGGGTCGGCAAAAAAGGGGTCGTCCGTGACCCGGTCGTGCATGCCGAGGTGATAAGATCCGTTATCGACGCCGTTCACGCCTTGGGGTGGACGGTTAAGGGGCTGACCTGGTCCCCGGTGCGCGGGCCCGAGGGCAACATCGAGTACCTGCTCTATGCTGGGAAGAAGGGCGGTCGCCGGTGGGACGGCGAAGTCGCCGATGTCGTGGAAGAGGCTCACCGGGAACTGAAAGACAAAGGTGGTACGTAATTGAGGAAGGTAGGTCTGATCGCGAACCGGCATCTGGACGTCGAGTGCGTGGAGCGGATCGTCGACGAGATCCGGGAACGGCTTGGCGCCTGGAGAGCCGGCCTGTGGATTTACGACAGCGGCATACCTTTGGTTAAACACCGCGAGTTACTGGTCAGCGAGCTGCCGCTGGCGGAAATGGTCATCGCCCTCGGCGGTGACGGAACGATGCTGGGCACGGCAAGGCGGGTGGCCCCGCTCGACATCCCCGTCCTCGGTGTCAGGATGGGCCGGCTCGGGTTCCTGAGCGAAATCGATCCCGCCGGCGTCGCCGGGGCCGTCGACCGCTTTTTCAGCGGCGACTACCACCTCGAGCAGCGGTCGATGCTGGAGGCCGAAATCAGGAACGCTCAAGGATCACGGCGAATCGGTATCGCTTTAAACGATTTCGTCATCACGAAGGGCACCCTGCTCCGGCCGATCAGTACCGAGGTCCGGGTAAACGGCGACTTGGTAACCAGTTATCTAGGGGACGGGTTGATCGTCGCCACGCCGACCGGTTCCACGGCTTACTCGCTGGCCGCCGGAGGGCCCCTGCTCACGCCCGACGTCCAGGGGATCCTGATCACGCCCCTGTGCGCGCACAGTGTTGTGGAACGGTCGTTTGTCGTCGGTCCTTCCAGTATCCTTGAAGCACGTTTGCTCTCCGCCCAAAAGGGAGCCATGCTTGTCGCCGACGGGCAGGAGAGCCGCGACCTGGCCTCGGGGGACATGGTGGTGCTGCGTCAGGCCGCCAAGCCCGCCCTGCTAGTAAGGTTTCACCGGTGGAGTTTCTTTGAGGTGCTCCGTGAGCGATTAGAAAGGCGAAGTCCTTGATGCAGCGCAGTTCGGAGTAAAGGGTGAAGTCAGCGCATGAAGGCCAGACGACATAAACAAATCCTGGAAATCATCCGCGAGACGCCCGTGGCTACCCAGGTTGAGCTTGCCCAGGCCCTCAGGGCCAGGGGCTTTGATGTAACCCAGGCGACGGTTTCGCGGGACATCCGCGAACTGGGCCTGGTGAAATCGAACACGGGGTCGGGTGTCCGCTACCTTGCGCCCGGTGAGCGCCCCCAGGTGATTTCCGAGGACCGCTTGCGCCGGATGTTCCGCGACCAGGTCCTCGACGTCGACTACGCGGAAAACCTTGTTGTTGTTAAAACCGTGCCGGGGGCCGCGCAGGGGGTGGCCTCCGCGCTCGATCACGTACAGTGGCCGGGGATCATGGGTTCGGTGGCCGGCGACGATACCATATTCATTGCCGTGAAACCCCGCAAGCAGGTAAAAAAGATAAGCGAGCGCCTGGCCGGTTTCCTGGAAGGCCGGCAATAAGGGAGGTCAGATGCCGGAAGTCAGAGTTCGGACTCGCCCGGCACGCAAATCCGATACTAACCGTTAGGTGCCGGGCCGCAAGGCAGATTTCAGAGTATTTAAAACCTGGCGATCACGGAGTGATCGCTTCCCGGTCAGACTTCCAACTTCTGGCTTCAGGTCTCTTGTTTGGAGGGGTAGCTTATGCTGTGCCGCCTGATGGCCAAGAATTTCGCCCTGATCAGCGACCAGGATCTCGAGTTGGTCCGGGGCTTAAACGTTCTGACAGGCGAGACGGGAGCGGGGAAATCCCTCGTCATCGAGGCGCTGCAGGTGGGTCTGGGTCAGCGCCCTTCGTCCGACGTTGTGCGGGCCGGGTCCGACAGGGCCTGCGTCGAGCTTGTCTTTGACCTGGAAGGGCTCGACCTGTCCGGCACCCCGGTGGCGCCCCAGGAAGGCTTTCTGGTGTTAAGCAGGGATATCTACCGCAACGGCCGGAGCCTTTACAGGATTAACGGGACCACCGTTGCGGCCGCTGTTTTCCGCGAGGTGGGACTTAAACTCGTCGATTTTCACGGCCAGGGCGAGCAGCAGTCCTTGCTGCGGGAAAAACACCACGGGCGCCTCCTCGACTGCTTTGGGGGGCCGGAACTCCTTAACTTGAGCCGGCGTCTTGCCGGGGTCTATGCCCGGCACAACGAGGCCGGCCGGAAACTGGACGACATGATAACGGGGGCCAAGGAACGGGCCCGCAGGCAGGACACCCTGCAGTTTCAGCTGGACGAGATCGACGCCGCCGGGCTGCAGATCGGCGAGGAAGAGGAACTCGAAAGCGAACGCATCTACTTGCAGAATGCTTCCCGGATCGCCGAGCTGGCCGACCAGGCCTACGCCCTGTTGTACGGGGGCGACGGGCACCAGCGGCCGGCCGCCGATTTACTGAGCGATTGCTCCCGCCTGTTGCAGGAACTGGCCCGCTACGTGCCGGCCGCCGCCGGTCTCGCCGACGGACTGGCGAATATGGTCTATGAGGTGCAGGAACAGGCGCGGGAGCTTGCCAGGCTAAAGGATGCGGGCGACCGCGACCCGCGCCGCCTGAACGCTATCGAAGAGCGATTGGCCCTGATCGGACGTCTTAAAAGAAAATACGGGGACAGCATCGCCTCTATACTGCAGTATCGTGCCGCCATCGCCGCCGAAATCGAGACGCTGTCAAGCGCGGAAGACACGATTGAAGAATTGCGCCGCCAACAGGCTGATCTTGCCGGCCAGTGGCGGGAAATCGCCGAAAGGCTTTCGCAACTGCGCCGGGACGCCGCCGCCAGACTGAGCCGGCACGTTACGGCGGAACTCCGCGAACTGGAGATGCTGGAAGCGGTTTTCGCCGTCAATCTGGAACCTGTTGATGGGATGACGCCCCACGGCAGGGAGGAGGCCGTCTTCTATTTCGCCCCCAACCCGGGCGAGCCGGCGGGGCCGCTCTCGCGTATCGCTTCGGGGGGCGAGCTTTCGCGGGTCATGCTTGCCCTTAGAAACGCGCTGGCCGAAGGGGACAAAGTCCCCACGCTGGTCTTTGACGAGGTCGACGCGGGAGTGGGGGGACGGGCCCTGGACGCCGTGGCTGAGAAACTGGCCGATATCAGCCGCCACCATCAGGTAATCTGCGTTACCCACGCGCCCCAAATCGCTTCCTTTGCCAAACGTCATTTCCAGATCAGCAAAGAGGTCGTGCAGGGGCGGACGCGCACCCTTGTTTCGGTGCTCGACGAGAACAGCCGGCTCGAAGAGCTGTCCAGGATGCTGGCCGGGAAAGGGGTGTCGAGCGCCGTGCGCCAGCACGCCGCCGAACTCCTGAGCCGGGCTGATGCCCGGCGGCATTAGACTTCGGCGTTCGGCATTCGGACCGGGGGAAAATCTCACTATCCACTCATTTTCTTAAGACTCCTGCGCAGGGAGTTTTTTGTATGTTGAGAAGTTCTCGTGCAAGGGGTGGATAATAATGTATGCCGGGACAAGAAATGTTGTCTAGGCGTTGGTATTTTTGGTATAATACCTTGTATTGAGTTCAACCGGCGTAAAGGAGTGGCATTGACATGCTGACGCGAAAGGACGTTCAACACGTGGCCCTGCTGGCGCGTCTGGAACTGACCCCCGAGGAAGAGGAAATGTATACTTCCCAACTGGGGAGGATCCTGGACTACGCCCGGATTCTGCAGGACCTTGACACCGGTGAAGTCCCGCCCACGGCGCACGTCTTGCCGCTGCAAAACATCTTTCGCGAGGACGAGGTCGGGGAGCACCTCGACGTCGAGGACGTGCTGGCCAACGCTCCCGACAGGAAAGGGAATTTCTTCAGGGTGCCCAAGATTGTTTAGACCCGTTAGCCAGGTTGCCGGAGTTGCTAAGGAGTGATTGGCTTGGAGCTGTACGAGTTTACCGCCCATCAACTGCACAACCTGCTGCTGCAGCGCAAGATTTCCGCCGAAGAGCTTTGCACATCCATTTATCAGCGGATAGCCGAAACCGAGGAAGTTGTCAAGGCTTATCTGACCCTGACGCGTGACCAGGCCCTGGCGCAGGCCCGGAGGGTGGACCAGCGGCTGCGGGCCGGAGAAACGATAGGTCCCCTGGCCGGGATTCCCATGGCCTTGAAGGATAACCTTTGTACCAAAGGGGTGCGTACAACTTGCGCCTCCAAGATCCTGTTTAATTTCATCCCCCCTTATGACGCCACGGTCGTAAGCAAACTGGACCGGGAAGGCGCCGTAATGCTGGGGAAAACCAACCTGGACGAGTTCGCCATGGGGTCGTCCACTGAAAACTCCGGTTTTTATCCGACGCACAACCCCTGGAACCCCGACTGCGTCCCGGGAGGTTCGAGCGGCGGGTCGGCGGCGGCCGTGGCGAGCGGCGAAGCCATCTTCGCCCTGGGTTCCGATACGGGCGGTTCCATCCGGCAGCCCGCGGCTTTCTGCGGCGTGGTGGGAATGAAGCCGACCTACGGGACGGTCTCGCGGTACGGGCTGATTGCCTTTGCTTCTTCGCTCGATCAGATAGGGCCTTTCGCCAAGGACGTTACGGATTGCGCCCTCGTGCTTAACGCCATTTGCGGCCGCGATTCGATGGATTCGACTTCGGTCATCCATGAACTGCCGGACTACACGTCTTTTCTGGTGGACGACATCAAGGGCTTCAAAATCGGGCTCCCCAAGGAGTATTTCGCCGAGGGCCTCGACAGCAGGGTAAGGGCGGTCATCGAACGGGCCATCAAGGTGCTGGAAGATAGAGGCGCCCATATCGAAGAGACAACACTCCCGCACACCCGTTACGCCCTGCCGACTTACTACATCATCGCCCCGGCCGAGGCCAGCTCGAACCTCGCCCGCTACGACGGGGTCCGTTACGGTTTCCGCGCGGAAGACGCCAAGGACATTATCGACATGTACAGTCGCACCAGGAGCCTCGGTTTCGGCAACGAAGTGAAGCGGCGCATCATGCTGGGAACGTACGCCCTTTCCGCCGGTTATTACGACGCATACTACAACAAGGCCCTCAAGGTCCGCACGCTGATCAAAAGGGATTTCGAGCGCGCCTTCGAGAAGTTCGACGCCATCCTTTCCCCGACGGCGCCCAGCCCGGCCTTCCGCTTCGGGGAAAAGACCGACGACCCGTTGACGATGTATCTTTCCGACATCTATACGCTGGCCGTCAACCTGGCCGGGCTGCCCGGCATCTCCCAGTGTTGCGGGTTCGTGGACGGGCTGCCCGTGGGCCTGCAGTTGATCGGCAGGCCGCTGGGCGAGGGAACGCTGTTGCGCATCGCCTATACCTTCGAGCAAAGCACCGAGCATCACCGTGTCAGGCCTCGCATCGGCAAGGGGGTGGCTTAAGTGGGCAAATGGGAAGCGGTCATCGGCCTGGAAGTTCACGTTGAATTGAAGACCAACAGCAAAATTTTCTGCTTCTCGACCACCGAGTTCGGCGGCGACCCGAACACGCACGTCTGCCCGGTCTGTCTGGGCCTGCCCGGGGTGCTCCCGGTTACCAACAAGAAAGTGGTGGAGTACGGCATCAAGGTTGGATTGGCTTTGAACTGCGAGATCGCGCGCTTTTCAAAGTTCGACCGCAAGAACTACTACTACCCGGATCTGCCCAAGAACTATCAGATTTCACAGTACGACCTCCCGCTGGCCTACAACGGCTACCTGGAGATAGAAAGCGAGGCCGGTCGCAAGCGGGTCGGCATCGTCAGGGTACATATGGAAGAGGACGCCGGCAAGCTGATCCACGAGGGCACGATCGCTTCGACCCCTTACTCCTACGTCGACTACAACCGTACCGGCGTGCCCCTGCTGGAAATCGTCTCCTCGCCTGACATGGATTCACCCGAGGAGGCCAAAGCTTACCTGGAGAAATTAAAGGCCATCATTCAATATACCGGGGTTTCCGACTGCAAGATGGAAGAGGGCTCGCTGCGCTGCGACGCCAACGTTTCCGTCCGCCCCAAGGGCTCCACCGAACTCGGCACCAAGACCGAGATCAAAAACATGAACTCCTTCAGGGCCCTCCAGAAGGCTCTGGCCTACGAGATCCAACGCCAGATCCAGGTCCTGGAGGACGGCGGGAGGATCGTCCAGGAGACCCGGACCTGGGATGAGGAGCGGGGGGTCACCGTTTCCATGCGCAGCAAGGAGGAGGCCCACGACTACCGCTATTTCCCCGAACCCGACCTGCCTCCCCTGGTGATCAGCCCCTCGTGGGTCGAGGCCGTCAGGCGCGAGCTTCCCGAACTTCCGGAGGCCCGTCAGCGGCGTTACGTGAACGATTTCGGCCTCTCCTCTTACGACGCTTCCGTGCTGACAAGCACCAAAGAGATGGCCGACTACTTCGAAGAGTGCCTGTCTTTTTACCCGCAGCCCAAGGTCGTGGCTAACTGGGTGATGGGGGAGTTGGCCAGGCTGCTCAACGCCACGAATATCGATATATCCGCGAGACCGGTTACGCCCCGGCAACTGGCCTCCCTGCTGGAATTGATCGACCGGGGGGTTATCAGCGGCAAAATCGCCAAAACGGTCTTCGAGGAGATGTTCAGTACCGGTAAGGAGCCGCAGCAGATCATCGAAGAAAAGGGCCTTGTGCAGATCAGCGACGAGGCTGAACTGAGGGCCGTCGTGCGGCGCGTCATCGCCGCCAACCCGAAATCGGCGGCCGATTTTAAGGCCGGTAAAGAAAAGGCCCTCGGCTTCCTTGTCGGACAGGTGATGAAGGAAACCAGGGGCAAGGCCAATCCCGGCTTGGTAAACGAGTACCTGCGGGAAGAACTGACAAAACTCTAAGTTTTCGCTGTTATTCGTTCAAGGGTTGAGTTGTAAGTCGGGCGGATCGCCAACCAGTCAGTTAGCCGGTTCTCAGTGAAACTGCTTAAGATGCGCACGAGGTGCGCACCAATTTGTAATTTTAGGAGGGATTCGGATGTCGGAACGCAAGATCTTCATCGTCGATACCACGCTGCGCGACGGTGAGCAGACGGCGGGTGTGGTTTTTGCCAATCACGAGAAACTGCGTATCGCGAAGATTCTTGATGAGCTGGGCGTGCACCAAATCGAAGCCGGTATCCCGGTTATGGGCGGCGACGAGGAGGAGGCCATCCGCAAAATATGCAAGGCTGGCCTGAAGGCCAGTATCATGGGGTGGAACCGGCCGGTGATCAAGGATATCGAACACTCGATCTCCTGTGGCGTCGACGCCGTGGCGATATCCATTTCCACCTCGGACATCCACATCAAGCACAAACTGAAAGCCTCCAGGGAATGGGTCCTGGAGCAGATCACGACCGCCGTGGCGTTTGCCAAAAAGGAAGGCATGTACGTCTCGATGAACGCCGAGGACGCCTCGCGCAGCGACATGGAGTTCCTGATCGAGTTCGCCCGCCTCGGCAAGCAGGCCGGCGCCGACCGCTTGCGCTACTGCGACACGGTGGGTATCCTTGATCCCTTCACCGCTTACGAGAATGTGAAGACCATCATCGACAACGTGGGCATCGAAGTCGAGATGCATACTCACGACGATTTCGGCATGGCCACGGCCAACGCCCTGGCCGGCTTTAAGGCCGGAGCCAACTATATCGGCGTCACCGTGATGGGTCTCGGCGAGAGGGCGGGGAACTCCCCCCTCGAAGAGGTGGTCATGGCTTTGAAACACATCTACAAGGTCGACCTCGGTTTCAAGACGGAACTGCTTCTTGAGGCCGCCGAGTACGTTTCCCGGGCTTCCGGCCGCGAACTGCCGAAGTGGAAGGCCATCGTCGGCTCCAACATGTTCGCCCACGAGTCGGGCATTCACGCCGACGGCGCGTTGAAATTCCCGGGCACTTACGAGGCGTTCAGTCCCGAGGAAATCGGCCTGGAACGCCAGATCGTCATCGGCAAGCATTCCGGCGGGGCCGCGGTCCGGGCCAAATTCGCCGAGTTCGGCATCCACCTGACCAGGCACCAGGCCCAGGAGCTCCTTCCGATCATCCGCGCCACGGCCGTCGAACTGAAGCGCTCCCTCTTTGAGAAGGAGCTCATGTACATCTACGAAGACTACTTTGGGAAGAGGCACGAAGCATGGGACAGACGATGATCGAAAAAATCCTCTCGGCCAAGAGCGGCCGCGAGGTGTACGCGGGGGATATCGTTGTCGCCGACGTCGACTTCGTAATGGGACAGGACGGGACGTCGCCGCTGGCCATCCGGGCTTTTCGGAACATGCAGGGACAGCGCCTCTTTGACTCTTCCAAGGTTGCTCTGGTCATCGACCACAGCGCCCCCAGCCCCAGCGAAAGCGTTTCGAATCTGCACGCCCTCATGCGCGACTTCGCGCGGGAAACGGGCTGCCGCCTGTATGACATCGGGGACGGGGTTTGCCACCAGCTCATGCTGGAGAGCGGAAAGGTGGGGCCGGGCAGCCTGGTCATCGGCGCCGACTCGCATACCTGCACGTACGGCGCCCTCAATGCCTTCGCCACCGGCGTGGGCTCGACGGACCTGGCCGCCGCGCTGATTTCCGGCAAGATGTGGTTCAAGGTCCCGCCCACCGTCAGGTTCGTCTGCCACGGGCGTCTCCCCGCCGGAGTCTACAGCAAGGACCTGATCCTGTTTTTGATCGGGCAGGTTACGGCCGACGGGGCCACTTACATGTCCGCGGAATACGTCGGGGAAGCCATTGACGCCCTTTCCATCGAGGCGCGGTTCACCGTTTCCAACATGGCCATCGAGATGGGCGCGAAGGCCGGCCTGATGGAAGCCGACGAAAAGACCTTCGACTGGGTGCGCCGTTACAGTGACCGGCACTTTGCGGCCGTGAAGAGCGACCCGGACGCCCGGTACGAAAAAGTCCTGGAGTTTGACGTTTCCAACCTGGAGCCGCAGGTGGCGAAGCCCCACCGCGTCGACAACACCGCTCCGCTGAGCGAGGTCGCCGGCCGGCCGATCCAGGAGGCCGTCATCGGAACCTGCACCAACGGGCGCCTGGAGGACCTGCGGATTGCCGCCGGTATCCTAAAAGGGCGCAAGGTGTCGCGCGACGTCCGTTTCATCGTGGCTCCGGCTTCACGCAGGATTTACCTCGAGGCCATCGCCGACGGCACCCTCGCCGCTCTCGTGGAGGCCGGGGCGGCCGTGGTCACGCCGGGCTGCGGGCCCTGCGTGGGGACGCACAACGGCGTTCCCTCCGACGGCGAAACTGTTATTTCTACTGCGAACCGTAACTTTAAAGGGCGGATGGGGAACCGGAACGCCGAGATTTTTCTGGCGTCGCCGGCGACGGTCGCCGCTTCGGCACTGACCGGCGTGATAACCGACCCGCGGGAATTCATCGAGGGCAACTAACAGCGCAGGCAGGTGAAAAACGTGCAGTTAACCGGCAAGGCCCATAAGTTCGGCGATGACGTGAACACCGATTACATCATCTCGGGCAAATACAAGTTTAAGACGCTGGATATGCTGGAACTGGCGACCCACGTGATGGAGGACCTGGACCCCGACTTCTACAGCAAGATCACGCCGGGCGACTTCATCGTCGCGGGCAGGAATTTCGGCTGCGGCTCGTCCCGCGAGCAGGCTCCGCTGGCTATAAAGTACGCCAACATTTCAGCCGTGATCGCCAAGTCTTTCGCCAGGATTTTCTACCGCAACGCCATTAACACCGGACTGCCCGTTATCGAATGCGATACCGACCTGATCGATCCGGGCGATGAGCTGGTGGTGGATATGGCTGCGGGGTACATTAAAAACGTGACCAAGGATACCGTCATCCAGATCCGGCCGCTGCCGCGCGTAATGCTGAAAATCCTTGAAGATGGCGGGCTGGCGGCGCACTTCGCCAAGTACGGCACCTTTAATTTCGACTAGGAGACTGGAGGTTAGTCCGTGGCGCACAAGGTAACACTGATCCCGGGGGACGGCATCGGGCCGGAAATCACGCTGGCGGCCCGGAGGGTTCTCGACGCCTCGGGCGCGGTGATCGACTGGGAGGTCGTGGACGCCGGGGAGGCCATGATCGCCGAGTACGGGACGCCGCTGCCGGATCACGTCCTGGACTCCATCAGGAAGAACGGCGTCGCCTTGAAAGGACCCCTCACGACCCCCGTGGGCAAGGGCTTCAGGAGCGTTAACGTCACCCTGAGACAGGAACTGGACCTCTACGCCTGCGTCCGCCCGGCGAAGTCCCTGCCCGGCATCGTTAGCCGTTATGAAAACATCGACCTGATCGTGGTCCGCGAAAATACCGAAGACCTTTACGCGGGCATCGAGCACCGGGTGGGCAAGGACGCCGCCGAGAGCATCAAAATCATTACCCGGCATGCCTCCGAGCGTATCGTCCGGTTTGCCTTTGAACTGGCCCGGCGCGACGGGCGCAAAAAGGTCACCGCCGTGCACAAGGCCAACATCATGAAGCTTACAGACGGTCTTTTCCTTGAATGCGCGCGCAAGGTTGCTGAGGAATATCCCGATATCGCCTTTGAAGACATGATCGTCGACGCCATGAGCATGAAACTGGTGCAGGCGCCGGAGAATTACGACGTGATGGTGATGCCCAACCTGTACGGAGACATCCTTTCCGACCTGTGCGCCGGCCTGGTCGGGGGCCTGGGCGTCGCTCCGGGAGCGAACATCGGCGACGGTATAGCGGTTTTTGAACCGGTGCACGGCAGCGCGCCGAAGTATACCGGGATGAACAAAGTCAATCCCCTGGCCACCATTCTCTCCGGGGTTCTGATGCTCCGCCATCTGGGCGAAGCCGAAGCTGCTGAACGGGTCATGCGCGGCGTGACAGCGGTCCTCAAAGAAGGTCAACGTGTCACGTACGACCTCGGCGGGACCGCTGGTACCAGCGAGATGGCCGACGCCATTATTGAGAAAATAGGGACAGATGTTTCCTGACATAATGCTTCTTGGCCCACCTCATACTATTCTTCGAGGAACAAATACTCCAAGGAGGTGGGAAGCGTTGGAACCTACGAACTTCGGTACGGATGCAGGGAAACTGGAACGGATGGCCGAGGCTGAATACCCTGGCGGGGTGGTTGTGGACCCGACCCCGATTACCGCCGGCCAGGAGACGACGGTTTTTTACAACGGTTTGCTGGCGCGCGCCGGTGCTGATCAGGTCTACTTGCGTATAGGTTACGGTTCTCCCGATGACTGGCGGGACGTCAAGGACCTGAAGATGTCCAAGACGGGCTACGGTTGGGTAAAGACGTTTGAGGCGCCCGTTGATCAGGATCGCATCAATTTCTGTTTTAGAGACAGTGCTAATAACTGGGACAACAATAACGGGCTGAACTGGACCTGGACGATACACAACGGCAGAATGATCTAAGAAACGCGTTATCCCCGCAGCGGCGGGGATTTTTATTGTCCATTATAAAAATTGCCAGGACTACACATAATACCTCTCTAGGAGGCTGTTAAACGCTTCACCTCCTTCAACAAGATACCGCGTCGGCCGCTGTTCTTTTGCCGTTCAATCCCGCAGCCATTCGGGTTTTTGATATTTCCAGCTGCACTAGAGAGGGGTTCGACAATGCGTGTGCTCATGCTTTCCTGGGAATATCCTCCTAAAAGCGTGGGGGGATTGGCCCAGCACGTTTACGATCTTACCTCGGCCATGGCCAGGCAGGGGGTGGAAGTGCACCTGATTACGTGCGCCGCCGCCGGCGCCCCGCGTTACGAAACCGTTAACGGCGTAAACGTCTACAGGGTTCACCCCTACCAGGTTTCAACCCCCGACTTTCCAACGTGGGTTTTACAGTTCAACATCGCCATGCTGGAGGAGGTTATCCCCCTCACAAGGAGGTATGGCGCGTTTGACATCATCCACGCCCACGACTGGCTTGTGGCCTATGCGGCGAGGGCCCTGAAGCACGCCTTGACAGCGCCTTTGATCGCCACCATCCACGCCACCGAGTTCGGGCGGAACAACGGTCTGCACAACCAGCTGCAAAACTACATCAGCAACGTTGAATGGTGGCTTACCTATGAGGCCTGGCGGGTCATCGTCTGCTCCCGTTACATGGAGGGGGAGATAAAGTATGTCTTCCAGACCCCTGCGGACAAGATCGCGGTGATCAACAACGGCGTGGACCCCGCCAATTTCGCCCACCGTTCGCAGCGGGTCAACCGGGATTTCTATGCCGCGCCGAATGAGAAAATCGTTTTCTACGTCGGGCGGCTGGTGCCGGAAAAGGGTGTCCAGGTGCTGATCCGGGCCATGCCGAACATCCTCGCTCACTGCCCGGCGACCAAGTTCGTCATTGCGGGCAAGGGACCCTACGAGCAGGAGCTGAGATCCCTTGCCGCCCACCTCGGCCTGCAAAACCGCGTTTACTTCACCGGCTACATCAACGACGAGGTGCGCAACGCTCTCTACCACTGGGCCGAGGCGGCCGTTTTTCCGAGCCTCTACGAGCCGTTCGGCATCGTCGCCCTCGAGGCCATGGCCGCGCGTACGCCCGTGGTGGTCTCCGACACCGGGGGTTTGAGCGAGATCGTGGAACATGGCGTCACGGGGCTGAAAGCCTATACAGGAGACGCCAACTCATTGGCCCACAACATCATTCACCTGCTAACAAACCCGTCCCTCGCCAAAATGATTCAGGAGAGGGCTTTCCGCATGGTTCAGACGCAATACGACTGGAACACCATTGCCAGGCAGACGGTCGATGTCTACCGCCAAGTCGACCGGGAAAGGCGGAACCGGGACTGGAAAGCGGCGCAGGAACGCCAGGGTCGCATTCTGGAACGGGTACAACACTTGATAAAGAGGTCGGAGGTCGGAGGTCAGCGATAAGACTCGAAGCAATTCGCTGAGGTGAATTGCCAGTGAATTGAAAAGAGGTCGGAGGTCGAAGATAGGAGGTAAAGGTAGATAAATGAAGGCGATCATTATGGCCGGCGGGGAAGGCTCGCGCCTGCGCCCGCTGACCTGCGGCAAGCCCAAGCCGATGGTGCCGCTGCTCAACAGGCCCGTCATGGTTTATTGCATCGAGCTTCTGAAACAATGCGGTATCACGGATATCGGGGTTACCTTGATGTACCTTCCGGACGCCATTCGCGATCATTTCGACGACGGGTCCGAGTACGGCGTCAACCTGCATTACTTCGTCGAAGAAACCCCGCTCGGAACAGCCGGCAGCGTGAAAAACGCCGGGTCTTTTCTTGACGAAACTTTTGTGGTCATCAGCGGTGACGCCCTCACGGACCTCAACCTGGCACAGGCCATCCAATTCCACAAGGAGCGCGGCGCAATCGCCACTCTGGTTCTCACCAGGGTTCCCACCCCCCTGGAATACGGGGTGGTGATTGCCGATGCGGAAGGGCATATCGTGAGGTTCCTCGAAAAGCCGAGTTGGGGCGAGGTATTCAGCGATACCGTGAACACGGGCATTTACGTTCTGGAGCCCGAGGCCCTGGGGTATTTCGCCCCGGGCCAGCCTTTCGATTTTTCGAAGGATTTGTTCCCATTGCTTCTCGGCGAGAAGAAACCCCTTTTCGGCGTCGTGCTCGACGGCTACTGGTGCGACATCGGCAACCTCGAGGCCTATATGCAGGCCCACCGGGACGCCCTGTCCGGCAGGGTAACCATAAAGATTCCGGGGGAGGAAATCGCCCCGCAGGTCTGGGCGGGCCACGGCGTCGACCTTGACCCGGAATGCGTTTTGAAGGGCCCGTCCTTCATCGGCGACAACTGCGTCGTCGGCCCCGGCGCGGTTATTGATTCCTATACCGTTCTCGGCAGCGGCTGCATCGTCCAGGGAGGCGCGTCCGTTAAACGAAGCATTTGCTGGGACAACGTCTATATCGGGCCGCGCGCCCACGTGCGGGGCGCCGTCCTGTGCAGTCGCGTGCAGGTACAGACCACGGCCGGCGTCTATGAAGGGGCGGTGGTCGGCGACGATTCGATCATTAAAGAGGGCGGGACACTGATGCCCGAGGTCAAGCTCTGGCCGCGGAAACTGGTCGACGTCGGGGCCACCGTCAACGAAAGCATCGTCTGGGGGACGCGCAAGGCCAAGGCCGTTTTCGGGACTGAAGGCGTAAGCGGGCTGACGAACATCGAGATGACGCCCGAGTTTTGCGCTCGCCTGGCGGCCGCTTTCGGGAGCGCCTTCCGCCGCGATGCCAAGGTCGGTGTCTCGTGGGACGGGTATCCGGCTACCGCCATGCTCAAGCGCGCTGCCGTCGCGGGCTTGCAGAGCGCGGGCGTGGCCGTGCTGGACCTGGGTCAGCTGACCACCCCGGCGCACCGTTTCGGCGTGCGCAACCTAGATTGCTCCGGCGGGGTGCACATCAAGCTTTCCACCCAGGATTCCTCAAGGGTTATCCTGACTTTAACCGACGGGCGGGGCGGAAACATTTCACGGGCGCTCGAACGGAAGATCGAGAACCTGATGGCCAGGGAGGATTTCCGGCGCGCGGACGCAACGCGTCTCCAGCAGGTGGCCCATGTGCCGGGCATGCTCGACGCTTACCTCCAGGCCGTCCTCGACGACGTTGACGCGGGAGCCGTGGCCGACCTGGGAGGCCACCTGCTGATGCTTTACGACGGCTTGCTGCTTTCATCCCTGGTCGGATCCTGGTCCCGCGAACTCGATCTCCACGTCAGCCGCGTTGGTGACGAGACAAGCGGGCGGCAGCCCAGGCCCTGGAGAGCGATGCGCGAAGCGGTTGAGAACCTGACCCGGAAGGTTGTCGAGGATCAGGCCACCGCGGGCGCTGTCCTGGACGCCAACGGCGAGCACCTCATCCTGATCGACGATAAGGGCCGCGTTATCGAGGACGACATGCTGACGGCTCTGATCGCCCTCTATGTTCTAAAGAGCAACCGGGGCTCGGTGGTGGTACCCGTCACTGCCCCCCACGCCATAGAAAAAATGGCCGAGCGCTATAAGGGTTCGGTCGTGCGCACGAAGACGTCGCCCCAGGATTTTGTGGAAAAGATCCTGGCTCAGGACGTGTCGCAGTTTTTCCTGCATTTTGACGGTCTCTCGGCGCTGACGCGCATTCTCGGGTTTATGGGTCAGACGGGTTCGTCCCTGTCCGAGCTCGTGGATGAGATCCCCGTTTTCTACCTGGACAAAAAGGACGTCCCCGTGTCCTGGGACGCCAAGGGGCGGGTGATCAGGCGGCTGATAGAAACGGAAGACAGCAGCAGAATGGAACTACTCGACGGAGTAAAGGTCTTTCACCGGGACGGGTGGTCCCTCGTGCTTCCCGACCCTGAGCAGCCGCTCTGCAAGGTCTTCAGCGAGGGAGTATCAATGGAAGTGGCCGAATCGTTAACTGAAATGTACATTGGCAAAATCAATCAAATCATTAAAAATGCAAATAAATAGCTTTTTAATTTTATCAGCAAAACTAGGAACGGCAGCTGGTATGCAGAATTTAAGATGTATACCTTACCTGGGACTATAAACGCGGTAATCGATGTCCGGGAAAACGTTGTTGCGGTTTTCCAGTTCCGAGACCCAAAAGGGTTCTATCCTGTTTTCGTTGATCTGGTGCCACAGTCCTTTGAAGTTGACGAGGTGCTGCTTAGTGCGCCTGATGGCGTAATCGACCATCGTCCCCGTGCTCATAATAAAGGCCCAGTCGCTGGCCTGAGCGAGCAGCAGTTCGCGGGCTGCCTGGTTCAAGGCCCGCCGCAGGTCTCCTTCAGCGTCGGGGAAACGCTCTGCCAGCTCGATCATCTTCTCCGCCGCCCAGTGTAAATGACGGTAAATCCAATCGTTTTTATCGGACAGCCATACCTCGTTGTAGCCGCCTTTACCCCAGCTCGAGTCACAGGGCGTGGCCACCTGGTTGCACCGGTGCCGCTGAAGATAATGCCCGGGCGTAATTAACTCCAGTTCGTCCTGCTCGAAAGCGATCTTCCGGGCTAACACCTCGAGCCAGCGCGGACCTTCGAACCACCAGTGCCCGAAGAGCTCGGCATCGTAGGGAGCCACCACTATCGGGGGGCGATCCATGAATTTGGTCAGGTAGCGTATCTGGTGCTGGCGGTTGAACATAAAGTTCCCGGCATGGTTCACTGCCTTGCCGTCGGCCCACTCGGGCACGTAAGGCTCTTTGTGCCGGCCTTTCCCTGTGATGCGGTAATATTTGTACCCGGTATGGACACGGAGCCCGTTGGGGTGAACGTAGTCCTTGATGTAATCGTAGTCCAGGTCGAAGCCGATGTCGCGGTAGTATTCCCGGTAGTCAAAGTCGCCGGGATAGCCCTCCTGGGCGCTCCATACCTGTTTCGACGACTCGGCGTCGCGGCCGAAGGCTGCCACGCCGGACGGACAGTATATAGGCGCATAGACTCCGAAACGCGGCCTGTGTGAAGCGAAAAGGACGCCGTGCGTGTCGGTGAAGAAGTACTTGATGCCTTCTTCGGCCAGGATGCGGTCGAGGTTGTGCACGTAACCGCATTCGGGCAGCCACATGCCCGGCGGCTTTTTGCCGAAGTGCCTGCGGTAGACGTCCACCCCGACGGAAATCTGGGCGTGCACGGCCTCCGGGTGCAGCATCATCAGCGGCAGGTAACCATGCGTGGCTGCGGAGGTGATGACCTCGACAGCGCCCGTTGCATGGAAACCCCGGAAGGCGCTTACAAGGTTCCGGTGGTAGCGGTGGCAAAAAGTATGGTGGGCGTTACGGTAGCGTTCCAAATACATGCCGGCCGGCACGGCAAATGGAGTGCCCCGCGTGCGGCGAACCTCTTTTTCGCCCAGTTCAATCAGTTTTTCCAGATGCCTGACGTAACGTTCCTGAAGGAAGGGGTCGGTAAGCATGGAGAGGAGAGTAGGCGACAGCGAGAGCGTCACCTGAAAGGGAACGCGGTCCTGCAATAGTTTCTCAAAGGTCCAAATCAGCGGAATATAGCATTCGGAAACGGCTTCATAAAACCAGCGTTCCTCTAGAGAAAATGCATATTCGGGATGGCGCACGTAAGGCAGATGCGCGTGCAAAACCAGAGCAAGGTAACCTTTGGCCATTAAACTTCTCCTCTGTCCTGAATTAAAGTTGCTGAACTGACTCCGGGGATCTCAGCCGCTTTCCTGCCCAGTTCTTCAACGATCAAGACAGAACTGACCCCGGTCTCCGCTTTTACAATAGAGCGGTATATCCCCTCGATCCACATCCATTCCTCATCAATGCGGTCGGAAAGAGCGGCCCGCGGGGTGGTGACAATGTTCGAGCGCAGGATTGTGAAAAATTCTCCGTTGGGCGCAAGCCGGCCGAGGTCGACGCAGAAACTGCAGTTCGGCTGGTTGACCTCGATATGCCAGCTGGTGGCATCGGGAGTGATGGGTACATCGACGAAACTCAAGGCATTGTGCCCGTTAAAGTCCACGCCGGTCACGTTGTAAAGGCGGAGCACCGGACGGGCGTTTCTCCATTTCGGAGAGCTTCTAATTGCTTCCAGCCGGGTGGCTGAAACCTCCCAGTAAGCAAACAGCCATCCTGGGTCACGTACCAACAGTGCCAGGCGGTCCTGTCCGTACCGGCGAGGAAGTTCGCAGACAAATTCACTTGGCTGTTGTAACGGCTCCGGGCTAATCTCTTGGGCAAACTCCTCGTCGAAGGAGATTTGCGGCCGGGTGGCAACGCGGCGGCGTGCCCTGTCGGTGCGTATCCACAAAAAAAGAGCCACACTCAGGACCAAGAGAATAGCTACCGCAGCCCATACGGTAGCGGTCATCTACTTCCCCCCTTAAATGGCCAACCATATTCTTGTCTTTTTGTGCAAGAATAATAAAAATACGAGGTCGTCAGGCTTTCTCTAGTATTCCCGCGATAAAGACGTTTATTTGCATTAAAAAGTTATCTTATTGGGAGGATTTAACTTGACCCGCCATCTCGTCCTGGGAAACGGCAACCTGCTGCTTAATTTTGATGAAAGTATTTACCTGCGTGACCTTTACTACCCGTATGTAGGCATGGAGAATCACATCGGGGGGCACCGCAGCGCTATCGGATTCTGGGTCAACGGGCAGTTTTCATGGCTCCACAGCGCGGAGTGGACCAAAGATTTGGGCTACAAGGACCAGTCGCTTGTAGGCCTGATCGAGGCGACAAATCGCAGGCTGTCCCTGAAGATCAAAGCGGAAGCTGCGGTGCACTATCGATTGAACGTCTTTTTGCTCCTGCTGCGTTTGAACAATCTAAGCGACAGCGAGCAGGAGACGCGCGTTTTCTTTTATAACGATATGTACCTGGGCGGAAACGACGTCGGCGACACGGCTCTTTACGATCCGCAGACCCGGGCGATGTATCACTACAAACGCAACTATTACTTCTTGATCAACGGCCGTTCCCGGCGGGGCGGCATCTACCAGTACAATGTCCAGAAGCGCCTTCAGGGCGCCAGCGGCCGTTCGGATGCGGAGGACGGGTGGTTGAACGGCAACGCGATCGACCAGGGTTCGGTGGACTCCTCGCTAAGCGTGCGCCTTTTTACCCCGCCCGGCGCGACGGAGGAAGAGGTTTACTTTTGGATCGCCGCAGGGGATGACTTGGCCGAGGTCCGCCGTTTGAACGATTATGTGCTGGAGCACGACCCGGGCGTGATGATACGGGAGACCGAGACTTACTGGCGCAACTGGGTCAGCTCGGCCTGCCTGCCGGTGCACCACCTTCCGCGCGAGGTGGCCCGGACGGCCTCGCTGAGCTTTCTGATTACAAGAAGCCAGATCGATAATCGCGGAGGCATATTGGCGGCCAATGATACGGATATTCTGGAAACCAACCGCGACCACTACTCCTATGTCTGGCCCAGGGACGGGGCGCTCGTGGCCTACGCCCTCGACCAGGCCGGTTTCGGCGATGTCACGGCGGCCTTCTTTGAATTCTCGGCCCGCGTCTTGAATGAAGGGGGCTACTTCCAGCACAAGTACAACCCCGACGGGACGCCCGGATCGAGCTGGCATCCCTGGGTTGAGGACGGGGCTCTGCAGTTGCCCATTCAAGAAGACGAAACCGGGCTCGTCGTCTGGGCCCTCTGGGAACACTACCGGCGGCACCGCAAATTCGAGCACCTCGCCCGGCTTTACCCCGTCCTGGTCAAGCCGGCGGCGGACTTTATGTCCGAGTACCGGGACCCCCTGACCGGTCTGCCTATGGAAAGCTACGACCTCTGGGAGGAACGGCGGGGGATCTTTACCTTCACGACCTCGACAGTCTGCGCCGGCTTGAACGCCGCTGCCAATATCGCCGCGCTCCTGGGGGACGAAAGGTCGGAGTATACGTGGCGCCGGGCGGCATTGGAGGTTAAACAGGCGTTGCTGCGCTACCTTTTCAGTCCCGAACTCGGGCGCTTCCTGAGAGGGCTCCGGCGCGACCCGAACGGCGGGCTGGTTGCCGACAACACCCTGGACGCGAGCCTTTGGGGGGTTGTGGGGCTGGGGGTTTTGGAGCCGTCCTCACCCCAGGTCGAGGGGACAATGCAGAGCATTGTCAGGGATCTTTGGGTGAAGACCGAGGTCGGCGGCGTTGCCCGCTACGTGAACGATTTCTATTTCAAACGCAGCGACGACCTGGCGAACGTGCCCGGGAATCCCTGGATCATCTGTACCCTCTGGGTTGCCGACTGGTACGTGAAGAAGGCGCAGACGGAAGCCGACCTGGCCCCGGCGCTCGATATCCTGGAGTGGGTCTGCCGTTACCGGATGCCGACGGGGCTGCTGTCCGAGCAACTGCACCCTTATACGGGCGAGCCCCTGTCCGTGGCGCCGCTGACATGGTCCCACGCCACCTTTTGCCAGGTCGTCGCGGCATACCTGAAAAAGCTGGCCGCTTTCAGGAAGGAATGTCCGCCCTGTAAATAGAAAAAAAATTGCAGGAGGGTCAACGTGCACAGCAACCCTGAAGACGAAGTAATCAAAAACCTGCTTAAAGAGGCCAGGACCATCGCCGTGGTCGGGCTTTCTCCGAAACCGCACCGCGACAGTTTCAAGGTGGCCGCTTACATGCAGGCTAGCGGATACAGGATCATCCCCGTGCATCCCAACGCCCGGGAAGTGTTGGGGGAGAAAGTTTACCGCAGCCTGGCCGAGATACCGGAGAAGGTGGATATCGTAAACGTCTTCCGCCGCAGCGACCAGGTTGTGCCTGTGGTCGTGGATGCCGTCGGTCTAAAACCGAAAGCAGTCTGGCTGCAGGTCGGCATCACCAGCGAGGAAGGCGCGGCCATCGCCAAAGAGCATGGGATCGACATGATCATGGACCGGTGTTTGATGCTTGAGCACAAGCGCCTCTGCACCAACTGCTAAGATGCACGTCGTGCTGGTTGAGCCTGAGATTCCCCAGAACACGGGCAACGTGGCCCGCACGTGCGCCGTTACCGGAACGACCCTGCACCTGGTGCACCCCCTGGGCTTCTCGACCGCCGACCGCTATTTGAAGCGGGCCGGCCTGGATTACTGGAAATCAGTGCCGGTCGTGCATCACGCAAGCCTGTCCGAGCTGCTGGCGCTGATAGTGCAGCGTCCTTTTTACCTGCTGACCACGCGCGGGCGGCTGGCTTACCACGAGGTCCGCTACGAGCCGGAATGCTTTCTGGTATTCGGCAAAGAAACAGCGGGCCTTCCTCAAGAACTCGTTTCTTCATATCCCGAACGCTGCGTCCGTATCCCCATGCTTAACGACCAGCGCTCCCTCAACCTTTCCAACACCGTAGCCATTGTGCTTTACGAGGCTTTGCGCCAGCAGGGCTTCCCAGGCATGGCGTAGGGTAGGCGGCAGGAAATACCAGCCCGCGCCAAGAACATAGTCGTTAACTATCCTCTTATCGGAGTGTGTTGTTGGTTTGTCCAGCTTTGTACACCTGCACTGTCACACCGAATACAGCCTCTTGGACGGCGCGGCCCGCATCCCGGACCTGGTCCGGTCGGCGCGCGAGCTCGGCATGACCAGCCTGGCCATTACCGATCACGGAGCCATGTTCGGGGTAATCGATTTTTACAACGCTTGCCGCAAGGAAGAGATCAAGCCGGTTTTGGGCTGCGAGGTTTACGTCGCCACCCGGACCATGCAGGACAAGCAGGCCGGGGTCGACGACAAGCAATACCACCTCGTGCTGCTCGCCGAAAACGATGAGGGTTACAAAAATCTGCTGCGGCTCGTGTCCTTGGGATACACCGAGGGTTTCTATTACAAACCGCGGGTCGATAAAGACCTTTTGTACCGCTACAATAAAGGGCTGATCGCCCTCAGCGGCTGTCTGGCGGGAGAAATCGCCCATTTCGCCATGCAGGGTGAAATGGAGAAGGCGAGGGCCGCGGCCGGGGAGTACCGGGACATCTTTGGGGACGCCTTTTTCCTGGAACTCCAGGACCACGGGCTTAAAGAGCAGGGTCCTGTGAACCGGGCCCTGGTCGACATCGGACGGCAATTGGGCATACCCGTGGTGGCCACCAACGACGTGCACTACGTCAAAAAAGCCGACGCGGAAATCCACGATATCCTGCTCTGTATTCAGACGGGGAAGACGGTGCTGGACAACCAGCGCATGCGCTTTGATTCGCAGGAGTTCTTCCTTAAGAGCCCCGAGGAGATGGCCGCCATCTTCGGCGAGATTCCCTCCTCGCTGACCAACACCGCTCTTATCGCCGAGCGTTGCCAGGTCAACCTTGAGTCCGGGAAACTCCACCTCCCGGAGTACAGGGTCCCGGACGGGTATAACGTGGATTCGTACCTTCGCGAGCTCTGTTATCGGGGTGCCCGCGAGCGTTACGGCGAGGTCGCCGATGAGGTGGCGGCGAGGATCGATTTTGAGTTGGGCGTTATCAGCCAGATGGGCTTCAGCGGCTATTTTCTGATTGTGTGGGACTTCATCCACTACGCCCGGCAAAAAGGCGTCCTGGTGGGACCGGGGCGGGGTTCCGCGGCGGGGAGCATCGTGTCTTACTGCCTGGGTATAACCAACCTCGATCCGCTGCCTTACGGCCTGCTTTTTGAAAGGTTTCTCAACCCCGAGCGGGTTTCTATGCCGGACATCGACATCGACTTCTGCTTTGAGCGGCGCCAGGAGGTTATCGACTACGTATTTGACCGGTACGGGCGCGACAGGGTGGCCCAGATCATCACCTTCGGTACGATGGCGGCCCGGGCCGCCGTGCGGGACGTCGGGCGGGCCCTCGGTATGCCGTATGCGGAGGTGGACCGGGTAGCCAAGCTGATCCCCCCGGAACTGGGGATGACCATCGACAAGGCGCTGCAAACCCAGGAACTGGCCAGGCTCTACGAGGGGGACGAGCAGGTCGCCAAGCTGATCGACGTCGCCCGCGCGCTGGAAGGGATGCCCCGCCATGCCTCGATTCACGCGGCCGGGGTGGTCATCGCCAAGGAGACGCTCACGAACTATCTCCCGCTATACCGGACCTCCGACGGTGTCATCGCCACGCAGTTCGCCAAGGAGACCGTCGAGAAGCTCGGCCTGCTCAAAATGGACCTCCTGGGGTTGAGGACGCTGACCGTCATCGGTGAAGCGGTAAACCTGATCCGCGAGACGCGAGGAACAACACTGGACATGGACGCTCTCCCCCTGGATGACCCGGCGACCTACGATTTGCTGGGACGGGGAGAGACCATCGGCGTGTTCCAGCTTGAATCCAGCGGCATGCGCGCCATCTTGCGGGATTTGCGGCCGGAGGCCTTCGAAGACGTCATCGCCCTGGTGGCCCTGTACAGGCCGGGGCCGCTGGGCAGCGGAATGGTGGACGACTTCATCCAGCGCAAACACGGTGTCAAGGAAGTAATCTACCTGCATCCGCTGCTGCAGCCCATCCTCAAGGACACTTACGGCGTCATCCTTTACCAGGAGCAGGTAATGCGCATCGCCAGCGACATGGCCGGCTTCACGCTGGGCGAGGCCGACCTGTTGCGGCGCGCGATGGGCAAGAAGAAGCCCGAGATCATTGCCGGTTTGCGTTCCAGGTTCGTTGAAGGCGCCGTCAAAAAGGGCGTCAACCCGTCGGTCGCCGGGCAGGTTTTCGACTTGATGGAGTACTTTGCCGGCTACGGGTTCAACAAGTCGCACAGCGCGGCGTACGCCCTGATCGCTTACCAGACGGCCTATTTAAAGGCCAATTACCCGGCCGAGTTTATGGCGGCCTTGCTGACTTCCGTTAAGGACCACACCGATAAAGTCAGCGTCTACGTCGAAGAGTGCCGCCGCCTGGAAATCGACGTTCTCCCGCCCGACGTCAACGAGAGCCGTGAGAACTTCACCATCGCCGGGGGCAAGATCCGTTTCGGGCTGGCCGCCATCAAGAACGTGGGCCTGGGAGCCGTTCAGGCCATTATCGAAGCCAGGGAAAAGGGCGGGCCTTTCAAATCGCTTGTGGATTTCTTGGAGCGGGTTGACGGGCGGCTGATCAATAAGCGGGCGATGGAAAGCCTGATCAAGGCGGGAGCCTTCGGGTCCCTGGGGGCGTACCGGTCGCAACTGCTGGCCGTCTTGGATCAGGCCCTGGAGATCGCCCACAAGGCCCAAAAAGAAAAAGATTCAGGGCAGATGAGCCTTTTTGGCGGCTTTGATGAACCGGGGGCGTCATACGAGGTGGCGCTGCCCAGGATGACGGAACTGCCCCGGCGGGAACTGCTGGCATTGGAGAAAGAGACTATGGGCCTTTATATTTCGGGGCACCCCTTGTCCCAGTACCGCCACCTTTTACGCTCGGTTTCGTCGGCAAACTGCCACGAGGTCGCGGAGATGACGGCCGGCAAGCAGGTGATTCTGGGGGGCCTGCTGACCGGGTTGAAGCGGATCACCACCAAGAAAGGCGAGCCGATGGCTTTCTTCACCCTTGAGGACCTTACCGGACGGGTGGAGGTCGTCGTTTTTCCGCGTGTCTTTGAACAGGCCCGACTGCTTCTTGGCCCCGACGCCGCCGTTTTGGTAACCGGCACGGTGGCGGCGAACGGCGATGAAAAGAAGATCCTTGCCGACAGTATCACTTCTCTTGACCAAGGGGCCGAAGTCCGTATCACGATCACGGACGCGGAGCAGGCTAAACTGGACGAGGCGATAAGCCTGCTCAGGAGATATGTCGGTCCCAGCCAGGTCCGGATCGTCCGTGTCGGGGGCGACCCCGGCCGGAGAATGAAAGAGGAATTCAGCGTAGACCTCGCCACCCCGGTGATCGGCAAGCTGAAGGAACTGCTTGGTTCGCACCGCGTGCAGGTCCGCTGGCGCGCCCTCGGCTTTTAACCCGGCATTCAGCCCACTGTGTATAAAGGGTTAGGGATGCTGAGTGCCGGGCGGGTTTGCTTGTCAAGTCCTTTATGGCTGTGTTACGATACTTTAAAAATCCTGACAAGGGGTGTAAGATTTGACAGATTCGTGGGCCGCTGAGTACATCATCATCAAGGCCTTGGAGAATGGGGTTACCATTATGGGACTTACCCGCGGTAAAGACACCAAGTTCCATCATACCGAAAAGCTCGACCGCGGTGAGGTTATGGTCGCTCAATTTACCGAGCATACGGCGGCCATCAAGGTGCGCGGCAAGGCCGAGATACTGACCAGGCACGGTTCCCTGCGCACCGATGACGTCTAGGAAGAATTATATCCTTTTCGGTATCCGGAGGCATGGGAGCGGGTATACTATTTTTGGTCATGGAAGCAGTTATTGGTAAGTAACTGATTTCTTCTCTTCCAAGCACGTTTTCCGAAGGCTTCACGGGGGGCTTCCGCTGTGTGGACCGTTGTCTATATCGCTCTTGATGAACCTGAGGCTAAAAGAATAAGGGATGGTCTTACTCAGGAAGGCCTGCTCGTCAAGCTCCGGACTTGCAAACCGGACAACGACGGCGCCAGCTCCATTGAAATCCTTGTACCCCTAGGGGAAGCAGACGAGGCCTTAGAGATAATCAACGCGCTTTAGCGCCCCGGGAGAGGGTAACCATGGTTTTTGACTTGTTCAAGCGCCCCAAGTATTTCACGGTCAAGCCGGACCAGAAGCGGGAGATTCCCGAAGGTCTCTGGATAAAATGCCCTGACTGTAGCGAGATCCTGTATACCAAGGACCTTGAACGCAACCTCAAGGTCTGCCGGAAATGCAACCATCATTTCAGGCTTACCGCCCGTGAACGCATCGCCATTACTGTTGATGACGAGTTTAAGGAATTCGGCGCTGAGCTTGACCCCGTCGACATTCTGCAGTTCCCCGGATACGCGGAGAAACTGGCGGCAGCGCAGGAAGCTACCGGCTTGAAGGATGCCGTCATTACCGGCGAGGGGGCCATCGGCGGGTATCCCTGCATCGTTGCGGCCATGGAACCCAATTTTGTCATGGGCAGCATGGGCGTCGTCGTGGGGGATAAAATCGCCCTGGCGATAGAAAGGGCGATTGACAAGAGGCTGCCTGTCGTCATTTTTTCGGCTTCGGGCGGGGCACGCATGCAGGAAGGCATCCTGTCTCTCATGCAGATGGCCAAGACAGCCGCCGCCCTTGCCCGCCTCGATCAAGCGGGCCTGCTTTATGTCTCGGTGCTTACCGACCCCACCATGGGCGGCGTCAGCGCGAGCTTCGGTTTTCTGGGGGACGTCATTCTGGCCGAACCCGGAACCCTGATCGGCTTCGCCGGGCCGCGGGTGATCGAGCAGACCATCCGCCAGAAGCTCCCCGAGGGGTTTCAGACAGCGGAGTTCCTTAGAGATCACGGGTTCATCGACAAGGTTGTGCCGCGGTCCGCGATGAAGGAAACCCTGGTCAGGATCCTCAGTCTGCACCAACGGGAGGAGTAACTTAGTGCCGACCGTTTTTGACTTTGAAAAACCGGTATTCGAACTGGAAAGCAAGATCGAAGAGCTTAAGGCTTTCGCCGCTGAAAAAGATTTGAATCTGGACAGCGAGATCGCCACCCTGCAAAAAAGGGTGGAGGAACTCAAAGAGTCCGTTTACGGGAACCTCACACCTTGGCAGAAGGTGTTGATCGCCCGGCATCCCGAAAGGCCCTCCGCCATCGACTACATCAACCATCTTTGCAGCGATTTCATCGAGTTGCACGGCGACAGGCTGTTTGGCGACGACGCCGCGGTGGTCGCGGGCATCGCCCGGCTGAATGGTTATCTAGTTACCGTACTCGGCCACCAGAAAGGCAAGGGAACGAAGGACAATCTCGCCCGGAACTTTGGGATGCCCCACCCCGAGGGGCTGCGCAAGGGCCTTCGCCTCATGCGCCAGGCCGAGAAATTCGGCCGTCCCATCGTGTGTTTTATCGACACGCCCGGGGCTTATTGCGGGATCGGGGCCGAGGAACGGGGACAGGCCGAGGCTATTGCCAAAAATATTATGGTAATGAGTACCCTAAGAGTACCAATAATAGTGATAGTCATCGGCGAAGGCGGCAGCGGCGGGGCGCTGGCCTTGGGCGTGGGCGACCGTCTCCTGATACAGGAGCACGCTGTCTTCTCGGTCAGCTCGCCGGAGGCCTGCGCCAGCATTATCTGGAAGGACGCGGGCCGGGCCAGGGACGCTGCGGAAGTGCTGAAGCTGACGGCGCAGGACTTGAAGAGACTCGGCGTCGTCGACGAAATCATTCCCGAGCCTCTCGGGGGGGCGCACCGCGACGTGCAACGCGCGGTTGATTTGCTCCGCGAGGCTGTTTGCCGCCATCTCGGCGAACTTAAGACCCTGCCGGCGGATGAATTGGTCGAAAGCAGATATAGAAAGCTACGCGGTTTAGGTTACCTCTAGGGCGCTGCAGTCCGTACCCGTCAGCAGCGCCGTAGGAAGGAGCACCGGATGTGCAACGTATAGGCGTGCTGACAAGCGGTGGAGACGCCCCGGGAATGAACGCTGCCGTGCGCGCGGTCGTGCGCAAGGCTATTTACCACGGCATGGAAGTCATCGGGATCAAGAGAGGCTTTGCGGGGTTCGTGGAGGCCGAGATGGAGCCGCTTAACCTGGGTTCGGTGGCCGACATTATCCATCGCGGCGGGACAGTCCTCCGCACGGCGCGCTCGGAAGAGTTCATGACCCGTGAAGGACGCGCCCGGGCCTACGATAATGTCGATCGCTTCGGGATCCAGGGATTGGTGGTTATCGGCGGTGACGGCTCTTTTATGGGAGCCAAGCTTTTTCAAGAGGAATACGGGCTGCCCGTCGTGTGCGTGCCCGCCACCATTGACAACGATATCGCCGGGACGGACTGGTGCATCGGGTTCGACACCGCGGTCAACAACGTGGTTTCGGCCATCAACAAGATCAGGGATACGGCTACATCGCACGAGCGCACCTTTATCGTGGAAGTGATGGGCCGGAATTCCGGCTTCATTGCCCTGCAGGCGGGACTTGCCGGCGGGGCCGAATCCATCCTCATCCCGGAACTGCCTTTCAGCATCGAGGAAGTCTGTGAACGTCTGATGCGCGGGTACAGGCGCGGCAAGCTGCACAGCGTGATCGTCGTCGCCGAGGGCGCGGCGAGCGGCGTGGAGGTTGGCCGGCAGATCAAGGAACGGACCGGCTTCGATACCAAGGTGACCATCCTGGGGCACATCCAGAGGGGCGGCACGCCTACGGCTTTGGACCGGATTTTGGGCAGCCGCTACGGGGCCCGCGCCGTGGAACTGCTGGCCGAAGGCGCCAAGAAAACGGCGGTGGGCAGCGCAGCGGGCAGGATAACCCACTATGACCTCGAGCGGGCACTGCGCGACCGCAAGGAGATAGACCTGGAAACCTACCGTTTGGCAGGCATTCTTTCTATCTGAGGCAAGGCGATGCGCGGCGCGCGAAAAGGGGGCAGAAGCTTGCGCCATACCAAGATCGTCTGTACCATCGGCCCGGCCAGTGAATCGCCGGAAACGCTGAAGAAGATGATTCTGGCCGGGATGAACGTGGCCCGCCTGAACTTTTCCCACGGAAGTTACGAAGAGCACCGGCGGCGCATCGAAACCGTCCGTACCGCCGCCGGGGAACTGCATAGAAACGTGGCGATTCTGCTGGACCTTAAGGGTCCCAAGATCAGGGTCGGAGACCTGGCGAGCCCGCTGCACCTCAAAGCAGGGGAGCGAGTCACCCTGACCGTTGAACAGGCCGACGGCACGGCAACGCGCATTCCCGTCAACTACCCCCCGTTGCCCCGCGAGGTGTCCTCCGGCTATACCATCCTCCTCGCCGACGGCCTCATTGCCCTCAAGGTTCTTGCCACCACCGAGACTGACGTCCACTGCGAAGTGTTGAACGACGGGGTGCTGACCAGCCGCAAGGGACTCAACCTTCCCGGCGTAAGGACCAGCATCGAAGCGGTAACCGAGAAGGATGTCGCCGACATCCGCTTCGGCGTTTCCCTGGACGTCGACTATGTCGCCGCGTCCTTCGTGCGGCGAGCCGACGACATCCTCGCTGTCCGGCGGGTCCTGGAGGAGGAGCAGTCCGACGCTCTCATCATCGCCAAGATCGAGACCTGGGAGGCCATAAGCAACCTCGATGAGATCATCCAGGTCTCCGACGGGATTATGGTGGCCCGCGGCGACCTCGGCCTGGAGATCAACGCCGAGGAGGTGCCCCTTGTCCAGAAACGGATTATCAGAGACTGCAACAGGGTCGGCAAACCGGTGATCACCGCCACGCAAATGCTTGAATCGATGGTCCACAACCCCAGGCCTACAAGGGCCGAGGCCAGTGACGTCGCCAACGCCATCCTTGACGGCACCGACGCGGTGATGCTTTCGGCCGAGACGGCGGTAGGGGAGTACCCGGTTGAGGCCGTGGCAACGATGGCCCGCATCGCAGCTCGTGTCGAGGAAGCCCTTCCTTACGACGAAATACTGGACAGGAACAGAGTGGCGGCGCGCGGAACAGTTACCGACGCCATTGCCTACGGGACCTGCACCACCGCTGCCGACCTGGGAGCGGCCGCCATCGTGACCGCAACCCAGTCGGGTTATACGGCCCGCATGGTAGCCAGGTATCGCCCCCCCTGCCCCATCGTGGCGGTGACGCCCAGCCAAAAAGTGCTGCGCCAGATGGCCCTGGTATGGGGCGTGCACCCCCTGCTGGTCCGCGAGATTTCCGATACCGACACGATGATCGCGGCTTCGATTCAGGCCGCCCTTGACGCGCAATTTATCAAAGGCGGGGACCTGGTGGTTATTACGGCCGGCGTTCCTGTTAGTGTTTCCGGCACGACCAACCTGATCAAGGTGCATACCGTGGGGACCGTCCTTGCCAGGGGGACAGGCATCGGTTCACGGGCGGTCAGCGGCACGGTCCGCATTGCCAGGAGCGCCGCCGAGGCCGAAGCGAAGGTCAATCCGGGAGACATCCTTGTTGCCGCTTCTACGGACCGTGATTACGTGCCGGTCATCCAGCGGGCCGGGGCCGTGGTTACGGAGGAGGGCGGGCTTACGTCGCACGCGGCCATCGTCGGGCTACAGTTCGGGCGGCCGGTGATTGTGGGTGTCGAGGGGGCGACATCCATCCTGACCGACGGCGAAACAATAACCATCGACAGCCAGCGGGGCTTGATCTACAGCGGGATTGCCAAGGTTTTATAAGGACAGACACGCTAAATGGTCGGTATGGCAGTAATATGGAGGATGGCAGGCGCCCGCACCAGGGCATCATAGGTTCAGGAGGGAGACCTGTTTGGAATTTGTCCTGACCTATCTGACCACCCTGGGACTCGGCGGGATCGCCGTGGCCATGGTAATGGAAGCGCTCGGCGTGCCCGGTTTCCCCGGCGGGATTCTCATTATCCTGGCGGGTTTTCTTATTAATCAGGGAACGTTTGATTTTTACTCGGCCCTCGGTGCGTCCTTCGTCGGGTATACCATCGGTTCCGTGGCCGCCTACTTCATCGGCCGGAACATGGGCGGGCCGGTCTTCAACCGCCTGGCCAAATACCTTAACATTACGCCCGAAAAGCTTCTTGCCGCGCATGCCGCTCCGGCCAAGGCTGCGGGTCTGTTCGTTCTTTTGGGAAGGTTTGTGCCGGGGCTGGGCAACCTTACGCCTTACCTGGCCGGACTGGCACAACTGGAGCTGGGCTGGTTCCTTTTCTACAACTCCTTTTTCGCCCTCACCTGGGCGGCGCTCTACCTGTCCATCGGGATGTTCTTCGGACATAACTGGCCCCTCATCCTCGATTTTGTAAGGCCCCGTATCGTCGGCCTTTCCGTCCTCGGCCTCCTGCTGGGCGTCTCCATCTATCTCCTGCGCAGGGAACGGCTGAAATTTCGGGTATTGCGGTAAAAGGAACAGCTGTTTCGGGCTAGAACTCATGCTCTGATCAGCATCGGGAGGTAGAACTGTGAAAGCCAGAAGCAGATACGTAATTGTCCTGGGGGACGGGATGGCCGATACGCCTCGTCCGGAGCTCGGAGGCCTGACTCCTTTGCAGTACGCCGGCACCCCGCACATGGACCGGGTTGCCGCAAGCGGCGTGATGGGACTGGTGCGCACCGTTCCGGAAGGGCTGCCGCCGGGGAGCGACGTGGCCAACCTTTCCGTTATGGGCTATGACCCGCTGCGATACTATACCGGCCGCTCGCCCCTCGAAGCGGTCAGCATGGGGGTGGAACTGGGCGCGGCCGACATCGCCTTTCGCTGCAACCTGGTGACCCTGTCGGCCGGCGAGCCGTATAGAGCCAAGACCATGGTGGACTACAGCGCCGGGGAGATCTCCGCGGAAGAAGCCCGAGAGCTGATTCGGGCCGTCGACGAGCAGCTGGGCGGCGACAAGATCCGTTTTTACCCGGGCATCAGTTATCGCCACCTCATGGTTTGGGCGGACGGCCCCGCAGGAAGCAGGCTTACGCCGCCGCATGACATCTCCGGACGGCTGATTGCGGATTACCTTCCCGACGGCGACGGCCGCGAGGAGCTCCGCGATCTCATGTACAGGAGCTGGGAGATCCTCAGCAGGCATCCGGTGAACCTGGCCAGGGTCGCGCGCGGTTTGCGCCCGGCCAATTCCATCTGGTTCTGGGGGCAGGGAAAGAAGCCGCTGCTCCCGCCTTTTACCGAAACATACGGGCTGAGCGGAGCGGTGATCTCCGCCGTTGACCTGATCAAAGGGATCGGCATTTGCGCCGGAATGGAAGTGATAGAGGTGCCGGGGGCCACCGGCAACATCCACACCAATTTCCGCGGCAAAGCTTTAGCTGCCCTGGAAGCGCTGGCGCGCGGGGTGGAGTTCGTCTACGTGCACGTCGAAGCCCCCGACGAAGCCGGGCACCAGGGTGATACGCAGTTGAAGGTGCAGGCTATCGAAGCGGTCGACCGCCTGGTTCTCGGGGAGATTCTCAAAGGCCTGGAGGAGTACCCCTCCTACCGGGTGATGGTTCTGCCCGATCACCCCACCCCGATAAGCATCCGCACCCACTCCTCCGACCCGGTGCCCTTCGCCTTCGCCGTTGATGCGGTGGTTCCTGACGGGAGGACCGTCAGGCCGTACAGCGAAGAGGCGGCCCTGGCGGCAAACCTGTTCCTCCCCGACGGAATGGGCCTGATGCGGCGGTTTCTGGGCATAGAATAGTCCCTGCCCGGGGCATTCTTAGTGGCAAAAGCTTGGGGGTGTTCGGGATGGAGATGGTCAGGGTGCAGCACTTGGCGGAACGGAAGAACAACTACCCGGTCAATGCCCAGGACTACTGCGTCGGCCAGGCCGAGGACGGGCGGTGGTTCTTCACCTGGGGGTACCGGTGGCCGTCCGGCGGGCTTGTCCCCGGCGAGGACGTCGAACATGGCCAGAACGGCATCCACTGGCACGCCGGCGAGCAGGAAGCGCTTGATGACATGAACGAGGCCATAATGTATTTCGACGCCGACGACGGGGGCTACAACCCCTATGAGCAGAACGACCTTTACTGGCCGGAAGCGTACTAAATCAAACAGAGGTAAAAACGGTAAGGGCCCGGTGTTCCCGGGCCCTTGTGCGTCCCCTTGGAACAGTCTCCCGACTATCCCTCGGCAGATCGCATCTTCTTAAGCTCATTGTAACCAGTTGATTGTTAAATGGTCAACAAAATTTTGAGGCTTTTTTCACAATGCTTTTTTATAAAGACTATTACGACGTGAATTTGTGAGCATGAGGGCAGATATTTTTCCGGATTAAAATGACATAAGGGTTCCAGCGATGGATAGAGTTTATTAAACAAGAAAAGCCCCGCAGGGCTTAATTTCACTGGTGCCGAAGGTGGGAGTCGAACCCACACGGGTTTAGGGCCCGCCGGATTTTGAGTCCGGTGCGTCTGCCAGTTCCGCCACTTCGGCATCGATGCTATTATAACATCCGGATTTGTGCTCGGGCAAGAGCTGAGAGGAGATAGGCACCGGCTTCGGCAGTGCCTGAATTTCGTAGGTAAAAAGCTGTCAAAAAGACGGCTCCCCGACACTTTTGGCACAGGGCTTTCAATGTTTAGGCCGGGTAATATCATGGCAATACTGGAGAAAAGAGTCATAAATCCAAGCAATAATAAATTGCTTGTGTGTACATAGCTTGACAGTGCCCTTGGTCCTCTATAAAATATCTTTGGGAGAAAATAGAATTGGCATCTTGACCATTATTGGTTTTTTATAGATCGCAAATCCAATATGGGCGGGAACCGAAGAAAAGACGGCGTTTCTTCGGGTTCTCTAGTGTCAATTCGTTTTCGACCGAGGTTTCCTCGGTTTTTTTGTTATGTGAGAAAAAGCAACAAGAAACAAGAAACAAGGAGGTGAGTAGCAGCAATGCCCCAAAACACTGTCATTATCGCTCTGATAGCAGCTGCCGTCTTTTTCACGCTGGGATACCTGGTGCGCAAGTTTATGGCTGAGTCCAAAATCGGTGCAGCTGAAGTAAAGGCCCAGCTCATTTTGGAAGAGGCGTCGAGAGAAGCCGAGAATAAGAAGAGAGAGGCGCTGGTGGGAGCCAAGGAAGAGGTCCTGCGGCTTCGCAACGAGGTCGAACGGGAACACCGGGAACGGCGTTCGGAGCTGCAGAGGCTGGAAAGGCGTCTTCTGCAGAAGGAAGAAACCCTCGACCGCAAACTAGAGGGCGTTGAGAAGAAAGAAGAGAACCTTTCCCGCAAGGAAGCGGAGCTAGGCGCCTTGAAGGAAGAGCTCAATCGCGTTTTACAGCAGGAGGTTCAGGAGCTCGAAAGGATTTCCGGGCTAAGCAAGGAAGAGGCTAAAACGATCCTGTTGCGTGACGTGGAAAAGGAGATGCAGCAGGAGATCGCGGTTTTGATCAAAGAACTGGAGAACAAGGCCCGGGACGAGGCGGACCGGAAAGCCAAGGAGATCATTTCCCTGGCTATTCAGAGGTGTGCCGCCGACCACGTGGCCGAGTCAACGGTGGCCGTCATTCCCCTGCCCAATGATGAAATGAAGGGACGTATCATTGGCCGTGAGGGGCGGAATATCCGGGCGTTTGAAACGCTGACCGGGATAGACCTGATTATCGACGATACTCCGGAAGCGGTTATCCTTTCCGGTTTTGATCCCATTCGCCGCGAGACCGCCAGGATGGCCCTGGAGAAGCTGATCGCGGACGGCCGTATCCATCCGGCGCGCATCGAGGAAATGGTGGAAAAGGCCAAGAAGGAAATCGAGGTCCAACTTCGCGAAGCGGGAGAACAGGCGGCCTTTGACGCTAATGTGCACGGCCTGCACCCCGATCTGATCAGGCTGCTGGGGCGGTTGAAGTACCGTACCAGTTACGGCCAGAACGTGCTTAAACACTCGGTGGAGGTGGCCTACCTGGCCGGCCTTATGGCCGCCGAGCTGGGGGTCGACGCCAAGATCGCCAGGCGGGCGGGACTTCTGCACGATATCGGCAAGTCCGTGGACCACGAAATGGAAGGACCGCACGTGGCCATCGGCGTGGAACTGGCGAAGAAGTACAAGGAGCACCCCGAGATCATTCACGCTATCGCCGCTCATCACGGGGATGAGGAACCCAAGACGATCGAGGCCGTCCTGGTTCAGGCCGCCGACGCGATATCGGCCGCAAGGCCGGGGGCGCGCCGCGAAACGCTGGAATCCTATATCAAACGGCTTACCAAGCTGGAGGAGATTGCGAATTCTTTCCCGGGCGTCGATAAGGCCTTTGCCATTCAGGCCGGACGGGAAATCCGCATCATGGTCAAACCCGACAAGGTTGACGACCTGGGGGCGGTGCGCCTGGTAAGGGAAATCGCGCGCAAGGTTGAAAACGAGCTCGAGTATCCGGGTCAGATCAAGGTTGTTATTATTCGCGAGACCCGCGTGGTTGAGTACGCCAAATAGATGATGGGGGATATCCTTGGTTCGCCTACTTTTTATCGGTGATATCGTTGGTCGCCCCGGACGACGGGCCGTCAAGGAGTTTTTACCGCGGCTCGTGTCCCGGCTCGACGTCGAATTCGTGATCGCCAACGGCGAAAACGCCGCCGGTGGCAACGGGCTGACCGGGGAAGTCGCTCAGGAGCTTTTCGGCTACGGCATCAACGTACTCACGATGGGGAATCACGTTTGGGACAAGAAAGAAATCCTCAACTTTATCGAGGAAGAACCCAGGATTATCCGTCCCGCCAATTATCCTCCGGGCACGCCGGGGGTGGGTTACGGAGTGTTCAGCACGAAGCGCGGCGCGAAGGTTGCCGTGGGCAACCTTTCGGGCCGCGTCTTCATGCCTGACCTGGACTGCCCCTTCCGCAAGGCCGATGCAATACTGGCGGAAATGGCCAGGTATACGGCCGTTGCCGTTATCGACTTCCATGCCGAGGCCACATCGGAGAAGTGCGCCTTGGGCTGGTATCTCGACGGTCGCGCCAGTTGTGTCGTCGGGACGCATACGCACGTGCAAACGGCGGACGAGAGGATTTTGCCGGGGGGAACGGGGTACATTACCGATTTGGGGATGACCGGTCCCCGGGATTCGGTCATCGGGGTTAAACGCGAGCTGGTCATCGACAGGTTTTTGACCCAGCTCCCCGCGCGTTTTGAGGTCGCCGGGGGACCTGTTCAGTTTAACGGTTTGGTGGTGGATATTGACCAGTCGTCAGGAAAGGCCGTAAATGTTTACCGCATCAACGAGCAAAGTCCCTAAAAAACTGTAAATCCTAAGTTTACGCACAAATATTTAAATTTTTCCATTTTGGTAAAAGGAATTTTATGGGCTTCGGCGAATAGACTTTCCCAGAAGCTGACGTAGCATTGGATGTCTTCGAGGGAGGTCACAGGATGGATGTTTTAAAGGTTTCAGCAAAATCCAATCCAAACTCTGTTGCCGGAGCCCTGGCCGGTGTGTTGCGGGAAAGGGGCAGCGCTGAGTTGCAGGCCATCGGCGCGGGCGCCATAAACCAGGCTGTTAAGGCAATAGCAATTGCGAGAGGTTTTGTGGCTCCAAGCGGTATGGATCTGATTTGTATCCCAGCTTTTACCGACATCGTCATTGATGGTGAAGAGCGGACGGCCATCAAATTGATCGTGGAACCGCGATAATTAGGAGTGGTTCTTTGTTTTCCGACTCAGCTGACGGGGTGCGACAGGCGCATGCGTTCCACCACGGCAGTGTAGTTGTTGATGCCCACTGTGACACCCTTATCAACCTTTTGGAAGGCACACGACAGTTTGCAGAGCAACAGCATTTAGGTCACCTTGATCTTCCCAGGCTGCGCCGGGGCGGGGTCAAGGTGCAGTTTTTTGCGGCCTTTGTCCACCCCCGCTTCCGCTGCCGCGCCATGAACAGGGTGCTGGAGATTATAGACGCTTTTTATGAAAAGCTTTTGCCCACTCCCGGGGTGGCCCACGTCACAGCCTTCCGTCACGTCCTTGACGCCCTTGCGGAAAACAAACTGGCTTGTCTGCTAGCCGTTGAAGGGGGGGAAGCCCTGGAAGGCAGCCTGGCCAACCTTCGTATCCTGCATCGTTTGGGGGTGCGCGCGCTGACCCTGACATGGAACGGGCGCAACGAAATCGGCGACGGAGTCGGGGAGGGCCTACGCGCCGGCGGTCTGTCAAACTTCGGACGGCAGGTTGTGGCCGAAATGAACAGGCTTGGGATGATCGTCGACGTGTCTCACCTGGCGGAAGCCGGCTTTTGGGACGTTGTGCGCACTTCCGCCAAGCCTTTCATGGCCTCTCATTCCAACAGCAAGGAACTTTGCGACCACCCCCGCAACCTTTCCGACGAGCAGATCCGCGCCGTAGCGGGCGCCGGCGGCGTAATCGGCCTGACCTTTGTCCCTGATTTTATCGATAAGCATAAACCTTGCCTGGAGAGGCTCTTGGACCACGCCGACCACCTCGTTAAGGTCGGCGGTGAGGACTGCCTGGGCCTGGGTTCCGATTTTGACGGTTTCGAGGAGGCGCTGGAGGGCCTGGAAGACGTCTCACGCCTGGAGCTTTTTACGCAGGGGCTTTTCAGGCGGGGCTACAAAACGTCTGCAGTTGAAAAAATACTAGGGGGCAACTTCATGCGCCTGATTAAGGACACCCTGGGGTAGATGCTGACCTTGAGTGTTGATTTGCACGTTCACACCACCGCTTCGGACGGAAGCGAGGAGCCCAAGGAGGTCGTAAGGCAGGCTGCGCTCTTGGGACTCCGGGCCGTAGCCATTACCGACCATGACACGGTCCGGGGCGTCGAGGAAGGGCTGAGCTTCGGCACGGCCTACAGCGTCGAGGTGGTGCCGGGGGTTGAGATCAACACCGATTTCAACGCCCGGGAAGCGCACGTCCTTGGTTACTATGTGGACTTCAAGAATCAAGCATTTCTTGAAAGACTGAACAGCCTGGCGAATACGCGGACGATACGCATCGAGAAAATGGTGGCCAGGTTGCAGTCGATAGGTTTGCCGATAACAATGGCCGACGTTTTGCGCGAGGCCGGAGACGGAACGCTGGGGCGGCCCCACGTCGCCGCTTCGTTGGTGCGTCTCGGCATTGTCGCCAGCGCCGACGAGGCCTTCGAGCGGTTTATCGGCCGCAACCGGCCCGGGTATGTCCCAAGATCGAAGTTCGCGCCGCAGGAAGCGGTGGAACTGATCCTGGAGGCGGGCGGCGTTCCCGTCCTTGCCCATCCGGGAACGGTCGGCGACGACCGGATCATTGAATGCCTGATGGAGGCCGGCCTTAAGGGCCTTGAGGTTTACCATCCGGATCACGACGAAAAGATGGTCGAGCACTACCTGGCGATAGCCAGGAGTCTCGAACTTCTTGTTACGGGGGGGTCCGACTATCACGGGCGGGGCTATCACGCCTGCCTGGGAGGGGTCACCGTGCCCTATTCGGTTGTAAAAGCCTTGCAGCAAGCCCGCCAAGTCTAAACAAACGCCCTGCGGCATAAACTAAGGATAAGGGCGTATTTGGAGGGCCGTTGATGCAAAAGGATGTTCAGCATCTGGAAAGGCGAGTTCAGGAACTGGAAGATAAGCTTTTGCAGCTCCGCTTGAGCCGGCGGGTGCTGATGCACTTGCTGGAGCGGATGGAACAGGAGAAGGCTATGTTCCAGGAGCGGCTCGAAAGGGAAAACAAACGACTTTCACGGACAAATCACCAGTTTGCCCAGAGCCTTCTGCAGAAGAACCGCCAAATTATTGAGCTGGAGAATAAACTACAGCGTTTTACAAGGCAACAGACGGGGCACTAGTGTTTATCCACAAAATGTGGACAATTCTGGGTATAAAATGGTAGCTGGCGACATAAGTAGCATATTTTGGGAGACCATACAAGGTCTCCTTTTTTTTCTGTGCACCGTATGCTATACTTAGGGGCTAAGAGGGGAGAGGCTCTAATGCGCATTGCCGTCATTGACGGGCAGGGCGGTGGCATAGGCAAACATATTACCGAGAAATTGCGGAAAGCCCTGCCCGAAAACCTGGAGATTTTAGCGCTTGGTACAAACGCCCTCGCGACGTCCGTTATGCTTAAGGCCGGAGCGAACGAAGGGGCGAGCGGGGAAAACGCTGTCGTATATAACGCGTCCAGGGTTGATGTGATTGTCGGGCCGTTGGGCATCATCGTCCCTAATGCCATGCTGGGCGAGGTGACTCCTGGAATGGCGGAGGCCGTCGCCGGCAGTCCCGCGCCTAAGATCCTGTTACCGCTGATCCGCGGTACTGCCGAGTTGGTCGGGGTGTGTCCCGAACCCCTTCCTCACCTGGTCGATGACCTGGTTGAAAGAATAAAGAGGCTCCTCACTGAATAGAACTGCCTCAACAACCGGGGTCACGGATCTGGTATCGGGAGGGGAGAAGGAAGTTGGGTACCCGATTGTATCTTGTACGTCACGGGGAAACGCTGTGGAACCATGCCATGCGTTACCAGGGACACGCGGATATCGGTTTGAGCGAGAAGGGGCTGGAGCAGGCACGGGCGATTGCGGTGCGCCTTGCTAAAGAGAGGATAGACGCGGTATACGCAAGCGATCTCAAACGTACGTTTGAGACCGCAGCGCTCATAGCGGCGGAGCACGGGCTTCCTGTTACCGCCTTGAAATCTTTGAGAGAGATCCATTTCGGCGAGTGGGAAGGTTTGACCCGTACCGAAATCGCCGAGAGATACCCCGAGGTTTCGCAGCGCTGGTGGAACAACCCGCTGGACACCAGGATCCCTTCGGGCGAAAGCCTCAGGGATGTCAAAACGCGGGTTGTCGCCGCGCTTCTTGACATCGTGGCCGGACATCCCGACGGAAATGTCGTCGTGGTTTCGCACGGCGGCTCGATTCGGGTCGCCATCGGCCATTTTGCGAAAATGGACTTAAACGAATACTGGCGGCTTCGACAAGACAACGCAGCCCTGAACATTATTGAGGTTTTCGATCAGGACCGCGCCATGCTCTTGCTTTTCAACGACACCTCGCACCTCGGTCAGTAAGGGGTGCAGGTACGTACATTTTTGTGCCAAACATTACCATGTGTCTTGACTCCTACCCTGGTATTTGTTATAATCATTCGTAAATAAATACTGGCTGATCGCTGAGTTCCCAAACAGGGAAGCGGGGGACCCAAAGTACCGTTGGGGTGAGTCCGGGCCCTGGCCCGGTAGGGTTATCTTTCAATCCGAACCCGTCAGCTAACCTCGCAAGCGTGGAAAGACAGACCTGCGACATGGCCTTGTGAAAGACTGTGTTCATCTGTTTGCGCGCGCCCTGGAATGGAACTCCAGGGCGCTTTATCTTGTGTTCGGGGAGGTTGGTAACACATGGCCATTTCCAAGGTAAATCCCAAGTGCTTGTCGCCGGAAGAAAAACGGCTTATTGCCCAGGCCAGAGCACGTGAGCTTAAAGCACGCATAGGCGACTACCTGGCCGTGAAAGATGCGATTCCCACCGGGTTTTCGTGGGCGGAGCGGATAAGCGAGGCTAAGGAGAAAATCCTTGCCTATCTGGGGGGGACGGAGGAAGACTGGGCCGACTGGCACTGGCAGATGCGCAACCGCATCAGGACGGTCCGCCAACTGGCGGGTATTACCGGAATGAAGGCCTCCGAACTGCGCGAAGTCGACGAGGTAGGCAAGGTCTTTCGCTGGGCGATATCCCCTTACTACGCCTCGCTGGTGGTTGCTGCGGGGCCGGGGAGCCCGGTGTGGTTCCAGGCTGTTCCTTCCGGCAAGGAGATCAGCGACCCCGGCGGCTCACACGACCCCATGGGCGAGGAGTTCACCTCGCCGGTGCCGGGAATCACCCGCCGTTATCCCGACCGGCTGATTATCAACGTTACAAATATGTGCGGCATGTATTGCCGGCACTGCCAGCGGAGGAGAAACATCGGCGAAGTCGACCGGCACCAGACGAGACAGGTTCTGGAAGACGCGCTTGACTACATCCGCAAAAACAATGAAATCCGTGACGTCCTGGTTACGGGCGGTGACGCCCTGCTGCTGTCGAACAGGACCCTGGACTGGCTGTTGGGCCAGCTGGACGCCATCAGCCACGTCGAAATCAAGCGCATCGGGACGCGGACGATCGTTACCTTGCCCCAGCGTATAGACGACGAGCTGTGCGGGATCTTGGCCAAATATCCTCCTGTTTACATCAACACCCAGTTTAATCACCCGCTGGAGATAACCCCCGAGGCCAAGGAAGCCTGCGACCGGCTGATCCGTGCCGGGGTGGTGCTTGGCAACCAGGCCGTGCTTCTGAGGGGCGTAAACAACGACCCGTTTGTCATGCGGAAACTGAACCAGGAATTGCTTAAAATCCGCGTTCGCCCGTACTATCTCTTCCAGGCCAAGGACGTCGTCGGTACCAGGCACTTTATCGCGCCGGTGGACGAAGGCATCAGGGTGATGGAGTACCTGCGCGGCTTTACGTCCGGCCTCGCCGTGCCCACGTACATCATCAACGCGCCGGACGGTTACGGCAAGACGCCCGTTGGACCCAGCTACGTCGTCGAGAAAAACAGCCAGCGGATAATACTCAAAACCTGGGAAAAGCGCCTGATCGCTTACCCCAGTCACGCCCATTGACACCAAGGGAAAGAAAGCTTGGGAAACCTGGCTTATCACGGGATGCTGAACGGGCGCGTGGCGCGGGTGGACGGGAAACAGTTCGAACTGTGCGTAAAAGACCGTTGTTGTTGCCGAAACGCTGGGCGTGGATGTCCGTGCTGAACTGAAAAAGGCCGGCGGTATGCCGGGAGTGTAGCTGAGCAAACTATGCAAAAGGGGAAATGTTGATGGCGAGAGATGAATTGGGACCGCCTTGGAGCACCCAGCCCAGTTTAAAGATCAAGTGCCAGGAAGTAGGCATCGATTTCAAAAAATTTATCCAGGGTTTATCGCAAAATCGGTCCGATCAAGATCTGGCATACGAATTCAATGTTTCCGAAAAAGCAATTGCCAACCTGCGCGAGCAGTTTATGCGTTATGGAGTCGATTCGGTAATGGGCCGGGATTGAAATAAGAAAGCCGGTGAAAGCACCGGCTTAACGCATGTTCATAAGCTGCTCGGCATAAGCGACCATTTTCCGTACCATGTTCCCGCCGATCCTGCCGCCCAGCCTCCCGCCGACGGCGCCGCAGTTGGCGGACGAGAGTTCTCCCCAATCGCCGTCCCTGACCTGGTTCCAGTAACCGAGTTCCGCAGCCACTTCGTATTTAAGCTTGTCAAGGACGTTCCGGTAATTCTGGGGGCTTAGGCGCGGCAGCGATCCGAAACTGCTGATCTCCTCTGACAATTCGTAATAGAGCTTATCGGAAAAGGGCTGGTCTAATTCGCTCGCCACTTCGTACTTTAAGGCTTCGAGACCTCGTTCCGCCTCTCTTACGAGAGCCAATCCCACACCCCCTCACTGGTCTTTTTTATTTTTTATTTTCCCCACAAATAAAACGCATATGTTTGGTTCTTTTGTGCCAAAATAGATGTTTACGGTTCTTTGACGAATTTTTAGGGCCAAATTTAAAATTAAGGCAAGCTATCCGTGACGGGGCAAGCCTGGCGCGCAGTTGGCACACGGTATGTCCTGTGCTATAATGATGTGCATATTATCAGGCGGGGGGCGTAAAGCATTGCACGAAAGGTTTGCCCGTGAGGGCTTGACGTTTGATGACGTGTTGCTTGTCCCGGCGGCCTCGGAGATTTTGCCGCGGGAAGTCGACACGACTACCAACCTGACAAAGACGATCCGGTTGAATATCCCCATCATGAGCGCCGGGATGGATACGGTTACCACGGCCCGCATGGCTGTGGCCATCGCCCGTGAGGGCGGGATCGGCGTTATTCATAAAAACATGTCGGTTGAAGAACAGGCGCTGGAAGTCGACAAGGTTAAAAGGTCCGAACACGGCGTCATCACCGACCCCATCTATCTCTCGCCTGAGGATACCCTCGTCGCTGCCTTAAAGCTTATGGAGCGCTACCGCATTTCCGGGGTGCCGATTACCGAACACGGCAAACTGGTAGGCATCATTACCAACCGTGACTTGCGCTTTATCGAGGACTTCAACCAGCCCATCGGCAATGTCATGACCAGCAAGAACCTCATTACGGCGCCTGTCGGGACGAGCCTTGACGAGGCCAAGGAAATACTGAAGAGATATAAAATCGAGAAACTCCCTCTCGTCGACAAAGAGTTTCGCCTGCGCGGGCTGATTACCATTAAGGACATTGAAAAGGCGCAGAAGTACCCGTTTTCCGCCAAGGACTCGCACGGCCGGCTGCGTGTGGCGGCGGCCGTGGGCGTGACCGGCGAGTTTATGGTACGGGTCGACGCCCTCGTCAGGGCCAAGGTCGACGTCATTGTGGTGGACACCGCGCACGGGCATTCCAGGGGTGTCATCCGCGCGGTCGAAGCCATCAGGAAGAAGTACCCGGACGTCCAGTTGGTGGCCGGTAACGTCGCCACCGCCGAAGCGACGCGGGACCTTATTGAGGCAGGCGCTGATGCGATCAAGGTAGGCATGGGGCCCGGATCGATTTGCACGACGCGGGTCATCGCAGGTATCGGGGTGCCGCAGATCACGGCGGTAACCGATTGTGCTTCGGTGGCGTCGCAACACGGCATACCGATCATCGCCGACGGCGGCATCAAGTATTCAGGCGACATCACCAAGGCGATCGCGGCCGGAGCCGACGTGGTAATGTTGGGGAGCCTCCTGGCGGGCACCGAGGAAAGCCCCGGCGAAATCGAGATTTACCAGGGCCGCAGTTACAAGGTTTACCGCGGGATGGGTTCCCTGGGAGCTATGAAGGAAGGCAGCGGTGACCGCTACTTCCAGGAAGGCGGCGGTGACAAGCTTGTCCCCGAAGGGGTTGAGGGACGTGTTCCTTACAAGGGTCCCCTGTCCGATGCAATATTCCAGTTGGTCGGCGGGCTGCGCGCCGGCATGGGCTACTGCGGCGTAAGGAATATCGAGGAACTCAAGACAAAGACCAGGTTCGTTCGCATTACCGCTGCCGGCCTGCGCGAAAGCCATCCCCACGAGGTCCTCATCACCAAGGAAGCACCAAACTACAGCCTTCGATAAGAAAATCAGTCTGAAAAACCTCCCGATCGGGAGGTTTTTTGGTTTTAAATAGCGGCTGCGGATGCGGTCGCTTTGAGGTCAGACCTCTGACCTCAGGGTTCCGACGGCCTTTTTGTGTAGAAGCATGTAAGAAAAATACGTTAATAATTTAACCTTTAAGCGCAGGGATATCATCCCTGACCTAGAACTAGGAAAATAATGGAATTACTAGTAACGGAAGGGAGAAGGTTAGGGGTGAACGGCAATCTACACTCCTTGACGGATGTACTCAAAAGAACCCTCTTCTTTTTTGAAACGTTGCCGGCCAAGGAATTGGCGCCCTATGTACGGCGCAAGATGCTGAAGGACCAGTCGCTGGCGCAGGTTGAGGAGAAGGTGGAACTCTGTTTGAAGCAGCACAGTTGCTTTGTCCCCACCGGAGACGGGCAGTGGCGGCTCGACCTGAAGGGTGACCGCGAGAACGACCACTTCTACCACATGCTTCTAAAACGCCAGGAACCTTTAAGCCTCTGGGAAATCATCAAGTCCAGCCAGTCGAAGAAGAAAAAGCTCCGGCGGCTGATCGCCGAGGAAGCCAACCTGATCTCGGACGGCCGGTTTGTGCAGTTGTCCAACGGGACCTGGGGGCTTACGGAGTGGGATCTCGACGCGGGCGGCTATCCGCTCAAACACCTGGCGATCAAGGCCTTCCGCCTGCATCCGGGGGGCCTGACGCTCGCCCAGGTGGTCAGTGTCGTGAACAACTGGCGGGAAACGGGAGAGAAGAGTGTAGAAGCCATCCTTGAGAAATTCCCCTACTTCGAAAAACGCGGAGACTCCCTCTGGGTATACAATAGCAAAGCACATCAGGTATACGACGCTGTAACGAAGAAGTACCTCAACATTTTAAAGGAGCAAAAACGCCGTAAGCAACAGGAAAGAGAACAATGGCATAAGAAGGTACAGCACCTGAAGGTGCAGATGGACGAGTTGGCCGCTTCGCAGAGAGAGGTGGCCGCGGCTATGGCCGCGCACGCCCTCGTGCGCGAGCAATACGAGCATCTTGCCAATCAGGTTTCGGAGAAAGACCTCCTGCTTTCGCTGCGCAAGAAAGAAATCCTTTATTACCAGGAACAGGTCAAAAAGCTGGAATCCAAGGCGGCGAGCATCCTATACCAGTGCCGGCTCTGGGTGCAGCGGGCCCGCCAGGCACAGGAAGATAGCAATAGCCTGCGTGAGTCCCTGGCAGCCGCACAGGAGAACCTGGAGGGGATGTTTGCCAAGCTCCAGCAGTACAAGGAAAAATACAGGGAGAGCCAGGCGTCTCTAGCTGAACTGAAAGAAACGCATGCCACGCGCATGGCTGAACTGCAGAGCGAGATCATCGACCTCCGGGAGCGGGTGGAAAAACTCCGGCAGGGGCAGTCCAAGAGGGAGCAGTACCTCGAAGATGAGATCGAAAGGCTGCAGAGCGACCTTAAGGATGCCCTCGAAGCCGGGGAAGACCTGCAGCGGTCGATACGCTTTATGCAGCAGGAAATGGCCAAGATGCGCGAGGAGTACCGCAGAATGGAGCGGCGGCTGAAAGGCTGGCTGGTCAGGCTGGCCATGCGGATAGGCGCGGTCTTCGGCAGATAGAAACGGGTAATTCCGTAAGGTGTTGTGGGGCCTGTCTGGAACTTGGCAGGCCTTTCTTTTTTACGCTCGGAAGTCTGAGAAGGTCTTTGCCTCATGTTCGGGAGCGGCACGGTTCTGCCCGCGGCTGATCAAGAAGGCGACGCCCAGCATCAGCCCCAGGACGAGCCAGATGGTGTTGGGGCTGTTGTGGATCGCATAATTGATGGCCGTCCCGGAAACGAAGGCCGTGGCAAACATGATCATCGTGGCCTTGAGCATGTCGCGTCCTCCCAGTTCGCGAAGGAGGATCGAAAAGGTGGCGATGCAGGGGAAGTATACGGTAAGCAGGACGGAAGCCACAACCAGTTGCAGGATGTCGAGGCCCAGAGGCTGGAGCAAGCTTAAGGCCACGTCCTTGCGCAGGAAGCCGATGATCAGCGCTGCGAGCGACTCCTTCGGCAGGCCGAAACACCCTTCGATCAACGGCTCGAAGACGCTGGCCAGGAGGTCTACGATGCCGTAGGTAAACAAGAAATTGATCAAGATGATGCCGGCGATCACCGACGGCACGGCTTCGAGGGTGTAGCCCTTAAGGCGCATGGACAGTTTCTTCCCCAGCTGTCGCCAGTTCGGAATGCGGTAGTGCGGGATCTCGATGAGGAGCGAGGGGGTCGAGCCGTGCACATAGCGGTTGAGGATCAGCCCCAGGCTGATCCAAATCACCAGCAGGGTCGCAAAGACGTAAGCCAGGTAGATTCCCCCGTGTTTGCCCACCAGGGCGATAACGACCGCCGTCTGTGAAAAACAGGGAATGGCCACGACCATCAGGGTCATGGCGATGAACTTCTGGCGCCTGCTTTCAAGGGTTCTAATGCCCAAGGCGGCGGGCACGTTGCACCCGAGCCCCAGGATCATCGGGATGATGGCGTATCCGTGCATGCCCACCGAATGCATGACCGAATCCAGGAGAACGGCCAGGCGCGGCAGGAATCCCAGGTCCTCCAGGAAGCCCAGGACCAGGTAGAAGGCCAGGATATAAGGTAGAACCATCCCGATAGGGACGTACAGCCCGGTGGTCAGAACCCCCATCGAAGTGATGAAGTCGACCTTTTGTCCCTCTATGTGGCCGATTAAAAGGTTGTGCCAGAAGGGTGACGGTTCAAGGACAGGGTGAAGTTTTAGAATGAGAGGGGCGTAGTAATTGTTGAACAAGGGGTCAAGGACGTAGATAATCAGTCCCTCCCCGATAAACCGGAGCACCTTGAAGGTGATGAAAATAACGGCCGCCGCCATAAGCAGGCCGGTAAACGGGCGGATGCTGGCGTCTTCCAGCATTTCAAGCCAGGTGTGGTGTTTATGGGTGACCGTCTGGACCCGGGCCGTTATCCGGCCCACCAGGGCCCAACGCTCGTCCTCGCCGGCCGGAGGCAGATCGCCCGGTTTCGCGTCCGGCAGCCTGCCCAACAGGTGCTTGATGCCCCTTGAGAGGACGGCGGCGGTGGGAACGACAGGGACACCGAGAAGCCTTTCCAACTCTTCGTGCTTGATGACGATGCCCTTGTGCTGCGCCTCGTCCCACAGGTTGAGGGCGACAATCACAGGGATGCCGCGCTCGAGCAGTTGCAGGGTGAGGTAGAGGTTTCGTTCCAGGTTGGTGGCGTCGACGACGTTGATGACCAAATCGCCATGGCTCAGCATCTCGGCGGCGACTTTTTCAGTCTCGCCAAGCGGCTCAAGGGTATAGATGCCGGGAACGCTGATCACTTCCACCCTTTGGCCGTTGTGCTGCATGAAGCCGCGGGTAAATTCAACAGAGGACCCGGGATAGTTCGCCGAAACCACCCGGGTTCCTGTAAGGCAGCTGAAAAGCACGCTTTTCCCCACGTTGGGGTTTCCGACAAGGAAAACGCGCACTAGTGTTCGACCTCCACCACAACCTTATCGGCAAGGTTAAACCCCAGCGCGATTTTGCTGTGCTGGAGGTCCACCACGACCGGCCCGTGCAGGTACATGGAGGAAACCTTGGTCACCTTCTTTCCCCGGTGGATGCCCAGGGCGTACAGGCGGTCGTGTATGCTGCGTCCTCCCAGGATATCGACCACCGTTCCGGTTTGACCGGACTTCAGACGGGTCAAGGCCATGCGGTTTTCTTGCTGACGTTCCATAGCGCGTGTTCTCCTCGGTCAGTTGTTTGATTTGGCACTGCACGCCCGGCAGATGCCGGTGATGGTTTGTGTGTGGTCAGCGACGTCAAAGCTGTAGACGGTGCGCACCGCTTCTTCGAGCTCGTTGAAAAGGGGGTGAGTGAACTCTATGACTTTGCCGCATTCCGCACAGACGAGATGGTGATGAGTCTGCCAGTGATACTCGTAATAGGCCCGGTTTTCGCCGAGCCCCATTTTACGTAGCATGCCGCAGGCGACAAGGACCTCCAGGGTTCGGTAAACGGAGGCCCGGGACACCTTGTGATGTCTGTTGCGCAGTCTTTCAAGGAGATCCTCGGCCGTAAAATGTTCGGAAAAATCAAGGATGGCTTCAAGGGTCAGCCGTCTTTCCGTGGTCAGACGGCAACCCTTCATCACCAGGTATTTTTTAAACCTTTCGATTTCACCGGGCATGGAGTGCTGTCTCCTTATTGAGACTGCGTCTCTGTATCAAAACTAATCCTAGATGCTGCCCAAGGAATGGTCAACTGCCGGCTTCTCCTGTCAAGGTTCAAAAACAACGGTTTAACCGATTTTAGGAGAGAAGAGAGGCGCTTTTTGCGATAAAATGTATGTTGCGGGGTGATGCCAAAGTGGACCGTTGGGTCATGCACGTTGATATGGACGCTTTTTTTGCGTCGGTGGAACAGCGGGACCATCCCGAACTGCGAGGCCGGCCGGTGGCCGTCGCCGGGCCGGCGGACCAGCGGGGGGTGGTATGCGCCGCCTCCTACGAAGCCCGCAAGTTCGGGGTGCGCAGCGCCATGCCCACGGCCGCGGCAATCCACCTTTGCCCGCGATTGATTGTCGTGCCACCAGACCACCGGCGCTACGCGCGGGTATCCGAGGAGGTCATGGCGCTTTTTTGCCGGTTGACCCCCTTGGTTGAGCCGCTTTCTTTGGACGAGGCTTTTCTCGACCTTACCGGTACGGTTAAATCCCGCCTTCAGGCGGTGGAACTGGGGAGACGGGTGCAGGATGAGGTACGCTCCGCTGTTCAGCTCACCTGTTCTGTCGGCCTGGGGCCGAACAAGCTTATTGCCAAGATAGCATCCGATTTCCGCAAACCCGCAGGATTAACGGTTGTTGAGCAGAACGAAGTCCTGGATTTTTTGGCCCCGCTCGGGGTCAGATCGCTGTGGGGCGTCGGCGAGAAGACAGCTCGGCGCCTGAATGAAATGGGGATAATGAGCGTCGCCCAGTTGCGGGAGATGTCTCTCGAACGTCTGGAAAAGCTTTTCGGCGTGTACGGGCACCAGCTGTACGCCCAGGCGAGAGGGCGGGACGATCGAGCGGTCCAGCCTGTGCGTAAGATTCAGAGCATCGGCCGTGAGGTGACTTTCCCCCGGGATATCGGGGATGGAGAGATTCTCAAGGGGGAAATCGCCGTCCTGGCCCAGGACGTGGCCCGGGCCCTCCGCAGCAAGGGGTACCTGGCGGCTCACCTGACACTTAAGATAAAGTTCTACAATTTCAAACTGATTACGAGGGGCAAGCGCCTGGCCGAGCCGACGTGCCTGGCCGGGGAACTGGCTTCGGTTACCGTTGCTCTTCTCAACCAGAGCTGGACGGGCACACCGGTACGTTTAATCGGCATTTCCTGCGGTAAGCTTATCCCCGTAGACAGAGTACAACTGTCGCTTTTTACGGGGGAGCGGGAGCGAAAGATGCGTTTGGCCAAGGTCGGCGACGACGTGACCCGCAAGACCGGGGTTAAAGTCCTGCCGGCGGCGGAATGGCTGGCGAAGGGTTACCAGGACGGGAAATAGCGGGTTATTTTCGAAGTATTTGCTGGAATTTGCGAGGTTTCCCCGATATAATGGAAGTGATTTGCAAGACGTTGGGAGTTGTAATTCAGTGGCTGAGAAAATTCGCGTGGGCATGCTAGGGCTGGGTACGGTAGGGCGCGGCGTGGCCAGGATCTTTCGGAGCAACGGCGATCTTCTCGCCCAGCGCGCCGGCGTGGAACTCGTGCTGAGCAAGATCCTCGTTCGCGATCCGGCTAAAAACCGCGGCCTGGAACTGCCTCCGGACGTGCTGACGACCGACCCCGGGAATATCCTTGACGATCCCGGCATTGACATCGTCATTGAAGTGATCGGCGGGACGGGGGCCGCTCTGGAACTCGTCAGGGAGGCTTTGAAACGGGGTAAGAGCGTTGTTACCGCGAATAAGGACATGATCGCCGCGCACGGCAAAGAACTTTTTGCCTTGGCCGAGGCGCACGGTTGCGACCTGTTGTTTGAGGCCAGCGTTGCCGGCGGGATTCCTGTCATCCGGGCGCTCAAGCAGTGCCTGGCAGCCAATCGCATTGAAGAAGTCATCGGTATCGTTAACGGTACGACGAACTACATGCTCTCGAAGATGTCCGCCGAGGGCGCCCGGTTCGAGGACGTGCTGAGGGACGCGCAAGAGAACGGCTACGCCGAGGCCGACCCCACCAACGATATTGAAGGATACGACGCCGCCAGGAAGATCGCCATTCTAGCGTCCATCGCCTTTAACAGCCGGGTGGAAGTAGCGGACGTATATGTGGAGGGCATCACCCGGATCACCGCTGAGGATATCACCTACGCCAGGGAACTGGGTTACGTCGTTAAGCTTCTCGCCATCGCAAGGGATACCTCGGAAGGCATCGAGGCGCGTGTTCATCCGGCCTTGCTGCCCGAGTCACACCCGTTGGCTGCCGTTAACGATGTTTTTAACGCCGTTTTTGTTAAGGGCGACGCCGTCGGCGACACAATGTTCTACGGGCGCGGGGCGGGCGAACTGCCGACCGCGAGCGCCGTGGTCGCCGATGTTATGGATGCGGCCAGGAATGTTCGCTACAAGGTTCCCGGCATCATCGGGTGCACCTGCTTTGCGGAAAAGCCCATCAAGCCGATGGGCAGGGTGATCAGCCGCAACTACGTCCGCCTTAATGTCGTGGATAGACCCGGTGTTTTGGCGCAAATAGCCACCGCCTTCGGAAACAACATGGTTAGCTTGGCTGCCGTTACGCAGAAGGTGACGGTAAACCGGAATGCCGAACTGGTTGTGATCACCCACGACGTGGCCGAGGAAAACGTGCGGTCGGCCATCGCCACACTCGCCGGCCTGCCTGTGGTCAACGCCATCAACAATGTCATCCGCGTCGTAGGGGAGACGTCATGATCGCATGTCCAGCGAAGAATGCCTGGTAGTCTCTGTTCCGGCAACCGCCGCTAATCTCGGGCCGGGTTTCGACTGCCTGGGTATGGCCCTGAACCTCCGGAACGAGTGTTTTATTTCCCGCCGGGAGCGCGGTCTTGCCGTAACGATCGAAGGCGAGGGTCGGGACACCCTGCCTCGCGATGAACGCAACATGGTCGTCCGGGTTATGCGCTTCGCGGCCTCTGAACTGGGAGCGGTTTTGCCGGGCTTAAGGCTGCACCTCGTCAACCGCATCCCGGTAACCCGGGGCCTCGGGTCGAGCGCGGCCGCTGTCATAATGGGCATCGTAGCCGCCGGCGCGGTGCTGGGCTTACGGCTGCCCGCGGAAGATATTCTACGGCTGGCTGTGCGCGTTGAGCGCCACATTGACAATTGCGCCGCCGCCCTTCTGGGAGGGGTCGTGCTCGCCGCGGTTGAAGGCGACCGGGTTTATTATGTCCGGCTTACCCCCCCCGAAGAAATGACGGCGGTGGTGGCCGTACCGGATTTCCCATTGTCGACGGAACAGTCGCGCCGCGTGCTTCCCCGGCAGGTGAGCCTTGAGGATGCCGTTTTTAACCTGGGGAGGCTGGGTCTCCTGGTAGGGGCTTTTTCCACGGGCAGGCTTGAATTGTTGCGCTCCGCCATGCAGGACAGGCTTCACCAGGAATACAGGAAAAAACTCGTTCCGGGAATGGACGACGTGTTCGCATTGATAATGGAAGCCGGGGCTCTCGGCGTGTGCCTGAGCGGATCCGGTCCCACGCTGTTGGCCCTCGTCAAGCCGGAACACGCGGGAAATGTGGCCGAAGCTTTTACAACCGCTTACCGGCGACTGAACCTTAAGGCCGGCATCAATGTTCTTCAACCGGATGTCAACGGAGCAACAGTACGGGTTGTGCCAGGGAGTGTAGAGAAGAAATGATCGTTGTTCAGAAGTATGGGGGCAGTTCGGTAGCCGATCCCGAGCGTATCCGGCGGGTTGCCGAAAGAGTCGCGGCGACGAAGGAACAGAGCCGCGACGTCGTAGTCGTGGTCTCCGCCATGGGCGACACTACGGATCATCTTATCGAACTCGCGCACAAGGTATCGAGCGACCCGCCCGCGCGTGAAATGGATATGCTGATGGCTACAGGGGAGCAGGTGTCGATCGCTTTGGTTGTGATGGCCCTGGAGGGGATGGGCTTTAAGGCCGTCTCCCTGACCGGCGAGCAGGCGGGGATCAAGACGGACGGTGTTTTCAACAAGGCCAGCATCGCCGGCGTGGACCCTTCAAGGATCAGATCCGAACTCGAACGCGGGCGTATCGTCGTGGTGGCGGGTTTCCAGGGCGTTGACGAACAGGGCGAAATAACCACTCTCGGCCGCGGCGGCTCGGACACCACGGCCGTTGCGGTCGCCGCGGCGCTCAAGGCCGACTTCTGCGAGATTTATACCGACGTCGACGGGGTGTATACGGCTGACCCCCGGGTGGTGCCCGAGGCCAGGAAACTCGACGTTATTTCGCACGACGAAATGCTTGAATTGGCCAGCCTCGGGGCGGTGGTCCTGCACCCGCGGGCAGTGGAACTGGCCAAGCTATACTCGGTGCCGCTGGTGGTAAGGTCAAGCTTTAACAACAATGCTGGGACGCTAATCCAGGAGGTTCGGGACATGGAGAAGGCAGCGGTGGTAAGCGGTATCGCTCACGACCTGAACGTAGCCAAGATAGGGCTTTTCGATGTTAAGGACGAACCCGGCATAGCCTCGCGCATCTTTCGCGCCCTAGCGGATGAAAATATCAACGTGGATATGATTATTCAGGGGGCCATGCGTGACGGGCGCAATGACATCGCCTTTACGGTCGGCACTGACGACCTCCGGAAGGCTCTTCCGGTCGTGGAGAGAATCCTGAATGACATCGGCGCAAAAGGTTATACCCACGAGGATGACCTGGCCAAGGTTTCGATTGTCGGCGCCGGCATGGTCAGCTTCCCCGGGGTGGCCGCGGCCATGTTCGAGGCTCTGGCCTCGGCGGGGATCAACATCGAGATGATCAGCACCTCGGAAATCAAGGTTTCTTGCGTCATCGCCCGTGAGTACGTGCACCAGGCCGTCAGGGTCCTGCACGACCGGTTTAAGCTGGCGGAAGGCGGGCTCTAGGTAGCTTGGACTTGTTTGTTTTCAGCATCGCATTGAATTAGTGATTACCGTAACTTGGCTGCCCGAGCTATCACGTGCGGGATGCAAGAGGCCCGATAAAGTAAAGCAGGCGCAGCAACTTGTAACAGGTAAGGGATGTTGTGTTTGTCCAAAAGATTCTTGACTGATTTAGCGGTCTTTGGTATAGTGAACGTCAGAACGAGCGTTTGTAGGGGAACAAACAAGTTCCCTAAATCACAATCACACATTTAACTTTTAGGAGGGGAAACAACACATGGCGCTTCCAAATCCACATGGCCCTAAAAAGGTGCTCATGCCGCTATTCCTTCAAGGTGCCGCCCGCGAAGAAGAGATCAAAAGGGCTGCCGAACTCCCGAAGGTCTACATGACCTCGAGGGAAACCTCCGACATCCTGATGCTCGGTACCGGCGCTTTTACTCCGCTGGAAGGATTCATGAACCGCGATGCCTGGAAGGGCTGCGTCTACGACCTGAAGCTTCCCGACGGCACGATGTGGCCGATGCCCGTGACCCTGTCCATCTCCGCCAACGATCTCCAGGCCGCCGGTATTAAGGAAGGCAGCGAGGTCGCCCTCTATGACAAGGAATCCGGCGAACTTTACGCCACCATGCTGGTCGAGGACATCTACCAGATCGACAAGGAAGCCGAGTGCAACGAAGTCTACAAGACCCTGGACGCTGAAGGCCACCCTGGCGTTGCTAAAGTTATGGCTCAGGGCGAATACAACCTGGGCGGCAAGGTCAAGGCCCTGAACGAGGGCAAGTATAAGGCGAAATACCCGCTCTACTACACCTACCCCGATGAGACCCGGAAGATCTTTGAGGAAAAGGGCTGGAGCAGCGTCGTCGCTTTCCAGACCCGCAACCCCATGCACCGTTCGCATGAGTACCTCTGCAAGTTTGCCATGGAGTCCGGCCTTGTGGACGGCTGCTTCATTCACGCCATCGTCGGCGCCCTCAAGAAGGGCGACATCCCGGGCGAGGTCCGCGTAAAGTGCTACGAAGCCTTGGTGACGAACTATTTCCCGCAGGAAAGAATCCAGCTCGGCGTTTACCCGATGGAAATGCGCTACGGCGGCCCGCGTGAGGCTCTACTGCACGCCGTTTTCCGCCAGAACTGGGGCTGCCGCTATCTGATCGTCGGCCGCGACCACGCCGGTGTCGGCAGCTACTACGGCCCGTTTGACGCTCAGGTTATCTTTGACCAGCTATGGCCGGGAGCCCTCGAACTAAAGCCGATGAAGATCAACTGGACCTTCTACTGCTACAAGTGCGAGAGCATGGCCTCCCTGATGACCTGCCCGCACTCCAAGGAAGACCGCGTCGTCGTTTCCGGCACCCAGTTCCGCCGGGCGATGCAGGAAGGGGAAGAGCTCCCGAAGGAATTCGGCCGTCCGGAAGTCATCGAGATCCTCAAGGAGTACTACAAGACCGCCGAGAAGGTCGAGATCAAGAAGGGCGCCTACGAAGACATCACTCCCGAAATGCTCAAGAAGATCCAGGAAGGCCAGAAGTAAGCGCTATAGTTTCATAGACACCCCCGGTTCACGGGGCTGTTGAAAAACTTCGCCTGGCTTTGTCAGGCTTGCCGGCCAGTGCTCACGTACCACCCCAGTACGCTCCGCGCTGGCCGGCTTCGCCTTCCGCGCCATGCTTGTTTTTGAACAGCCCTCGGTTTTTCAACAGGCCGTTCACCGGGGGTGTTCTATTTCTGACGGTATTTGGCACCTGACATGGACATCCTTTATGAGTTATTCTGGAAGTGCACTCTCTTGAAGGAGCGAAAAAACCGTGCCTGTCAATACCGTGCTCTTCGACCTCGACGGTACCCTTGTGGATACCCTGCCGTTGATCCGCGACACTTACCAAAAGGTCTTTCAGTCGATGGGGATTCCCTGGCGCGGGGGAGAGGTCATGTCTTTTATCGGCGTGCCGTTGCGCGACATAGCCAGGCACTATGCGGGGGAAAGACACCAGGAGTTCTTCCGCCTCTACCAGTATTATTACGGCCTGGAGCATGACACCCGCACGCGTCCTTATCCCGGCACCCTAAGACTTTTGTCAGGGCTTGCCGAAAGCGGTTACAAGATCGGAGTGGTCACCTCCAAGACCCGGAAGGTAGCTGAAAGAGCGATAAGCTGCTGCTCGCTGGAGCCCTTTGTCAATGCGCTCGTCGCGGTCGACGACGTCCGCAAGCCCAAACCCGAACCGGAACCCGTTTTCAAGGCTCTTGATCTCCTGCGCTCATCGGTTGACCAGGCCGTTTTCATCGGCGACAGCAGCTTTGATTTTGTGGCCGGGCGCAGGGCCGGGGTTATGACCCTGGCCGTGGCCTGGGGAATAACCAGCGGCCCCGACCTCAACGAGGTGGACGCCGACGGGGTGCTGTACCACTGGAGCGATTTAAGAAAGTATCTGTCACCGGCTGATTAGTCAAAGAACGCCGCACGGCGGGGTTGCTTGACTTCGGGCGCGTGCTTTGGTATTATAAAAAATGCATCAATTACGAACGGGGCGTAGCTCAGTTTGGCTAGAGCGCTACCTTGGGGTGGTAGAGGCCGCAGGTTCAAGTCCTGTCGCTCCGACCAGTAAACGACCCGCGAAGCCAGTAATACCAAGGGTTTCGCGGTTTTTAGTTTTTGAGGGAAGGCCAAGTTAGGGTTCCGTAAGGAACCACCCGTCGCTTTTAAGGCGAGCGATCGGTAACAATAACGTATATACGTATATACATCCCGAGGGTTCATATTCACGTAGAAAACTACGAGAGGCGGTGAGCAAGTGTACCGTGCAAAAAGTCCAGTGAAAAACGAGAATTGATTGGAACAAGGGAATTATCTTGCCGGCAGGAATATTTATCTATTTTACCGAACTCTTATCCACTTAAGCTTGATTATTTCTGACCGAAATTAATGATATGGAGAACGTTTATTTTTTTGCGACCCGGTAAATGCTCTAGCCGCGAGACAAGCCTTTGTTTACGTATGAAGAGTCGTTTGATGCGTGCTTTTAGTCTCCATAGGGGGTTAAAGTAATGGGTGCGAAGGAAGGCAAACAAAGCTCATTCTCGGAGCCGACTAGAAGGGGCGAGATAGTCCTGAAGCTGTCGGAATTTGAGTTCCCGCCAATGCGAGACGTGCTTCTGGTGGGAAGAAAAGCACCAATAGGCCCTGAAGCGGTAAGAAGGATGGTGGATGCGCTTTCCCCGGAACAGTACGAGATTATTCGCTTGCAGCATCCGTTATTCGAGGCCGTGGTCGTGAAGAAGTCTTTACTTAAAATCCTTCCCGAGGAGAAACTCCTGCCAATCATCTTAGAAGAAGGAGAAAGGGTGGCGGCCGAGAACACGATTGTTAAAGTACAGGTTGACGTTGTGATCTACGTGTCTCGGGCGGTGGAACTGTAGTGCAAGTCCAAGACATTATGAGCCAACCGTTGGTTATTGTTTCGTCTGACCGGTCTGTGCAGGCGGCTGTAGAGTTGATGGAGCAGAGGAGAATCGGATGTCTGCCGGTTGTGGATGAAGGCCGTCTTATCGGCATCGTCACTTCCCGGGATGTTAGGAATGCTCATCCCAACAGGCTGGTAGCCGATGTCATGAGTGGGGAAGTGGTGACCGTTGCACCGGGGAATTCCTTATGGGAGGCCAAAGAACTCTTGGAGCGACATGGCATCGAGCGCCTTGTTGTGGTGGAACGGGATGCACCCCTGGGCATCGTGACGAAGTCGCGCCTTCACAGTGAAATTGGCAAACATGTTGACAGCCTGACAGGCCTGGAACGGGCGGAGTTTCTGCAGAGAAAAGCGTCAGAATTGGTTAAGCAGGGAAGAGAGATTGCTATCGTTTTCCTCGATCTCGACGATTTTGGTACCATTGATAAAGAATACGGGCACGTTTTCGGCGATGAAATTTTGGTGCTGGTGGCGAAGAGACTAAAAAGCCTTATGGCGAACGGCGTGGACTACCTCTCCCGTTATGCGGGAGATGAGTTCGCCGTGTTAACCACCAGGTCCTTGGACGAAGCTAGAGAGCTTGCAATACGCATGGTTACTGCGCTTCAGACAGAAAGCTGGCCGGAAGGCGTGAAAGTGACCGGGTCGGCCGGCGTGGCAGGGGGACGGCGGCAGGACGTGCGCCGGGCAGGAAACGAAATCTACACCGTAAGCGATCTTATTAACATGGCCAGTCTTGCCTCCACAGCCGCCAAGAAAGACGGAAAACCGATGGTTGTGGCTGAGAAGGTATGCCTTGCTGGAGAGAGCGAGTGACTCTGCGGGGGTCAGTTTGCGGCCCGGCGTTATTGACACACTGACGGGCTGCTATACTCGCGTAAGTTTCCGGAACTATTCTGCCAGATAATCTGACAAGACATCAAACAAAAGAGGAATGTGGATGCCCGCCGGCACTGAGCCCGCGGGTTTTATTATAATTAATTACTGAACCTTTTTTAATCAGATCGGCGATGTTATGATTAACAGGGAATTCTTTTCTGAAGACGATGAAGCAAAGTAACGGTGAGTCGAAGGAACTGCGGAGGTGCGGTTTCTGTGAGTAGTAAGGAAATACTTGTTGTTGACGATTCTCTGCTGCTAAGGCTCACAATAAAGAACGCTTTTGATGCCAGGGGCTACCAGGCAACGGTACTCGGCAGTGGTGAAGAAGCACTTGCCGAAATAAGAAGGCGGTTACCGGAGACCTTTAGTCTTGTGATTTTGGACGTTATTCTGACGGAAATGAGCGGGTTAGAAATTTTAAAAAGCTTACGAAGTATTCCTGGTTATGCCGAGGTACCAGTCGTGATAGTAAGTGTGGATAGCAGTGTTTCTACGATCAAGCAGGCGCTACAATTGGGTGCCGCTGATTTTATCAGAAAACCATTCAAAGTGGAACAGCTCATCCAACGCGTGGAGAAGCTTATGAATCCGTTCCGAAGAGACGAAGCTAAACTGAGCCAAGACTTTCATAAGATTCTAAGACAGGAAATAGAAAGAGCTAGGCGGGGGAAGACATCGCTGACTCTCATCTTGGCGCAGCGGGGGCAAGCCTCCTATGATCAAACTTCCAAAGCAGCGAAGGTCATCCGGCAGAAATTGCGGGAGATAGACACTGTCTTACCGTTTGGTCCCAGCGTACTGGGAATTGTCTTGCCGTTAACAGATAACAGTGGCGCCGAAGTGGTGGCAGGAAAACTGAAGACCTGGTTTAGTACACTAGACAAAGAAAAGTGGTATCTGGCTATGGCGACATTCCCTGCTGATGGCAACGAAGACGGGGAGTTGTTTAAGTTAGTGCGGAAGCGTCTAGCCGAAGAACTAACGAATTAGCGAAAACAATCCCAGCCAACCGAGGGGCGTGACCCGCAAAATGATCCACGCGCCGTGATCAACTTCCGCTGCCAATCTTTTTTGCGCCTGTATAGTTTGGATGGCCTTAAGCCAAACTAGCGTTTAGTCCGGGACTAATCTAGTTTGGAGGTTGAACGATATGCGAGTGGAAGTTGATCCCGAACTCTGCATCAGTTGCGGGGCTTGTATCGATACCTGCCCGGAGATCTTCGACTGGAACGATGAGGATAAGGCCGTGGCCACGACCCAGGACGACCTTCGTGAAGACCTGGAGGACTGTGCCCACGAAGCTGTGGAGAGTTGCCCGACCGAGGCCATCAGGGAACACTAGATAAAGGGTTTCGAAATTACGCGTCCAAAGCCTTCCTCGCCGGAAGGCTTTTCCTTTTGGGCCGCGAATCTTCATTTTCGAAACATACACTTGGTGAGAGAAATGCAACCTTCGATTTTATACGTCGTCCGTCCAGCTGCCGGAGGGATGAGGAACCACGTCCTGGCCCTGGCGGAATGCGCTTCCCGTAGCGGCTTCAGGGTTTACGCAGCTTGCCCCACGGAGGAGATGGCCCATAAACTCGAGCGGGCGGGAGCGGCCGTTTTTACCATCCCGCTCGCCGGGGAGCTGTCTCCGGTCGCCGATTGGCGATGCGTCGGGATGCTGTCCACCTTCATCAGGCAATACGGTGTAAACCTTGTGCACGCGCACGGCTCCAAGGCCGCTCTGGTGGGCAGGATGGCTGCCCGCCTGACAAAAACCCGCTGTGTGTTTACGGTACACAATTCCATCTTTTACGAACACTGGCCAACGTGGAAAAACCGTCTTTTTGCCCGTATCGAAAGGTGGCTGGCCGGGTATACCGACAGCATCATCACCGTGTCGGATGCGTTAAAGAGGGAATTGGCCGAAGTCCAGGGTGTTCCGGCAGGCAAGGTGACCGTTATTCATAACGGCATCAGGCTTTCCTTCTTTAAGCCCGACAGGGAGGCTCGTCAAAGGGTCAGGTCCGAGCTGGGCATCGCCGATGAGGAAACGGTAATCGGTACGGTCGCCCGGTTCGCGGTGCAGAAGGGGTTAAAGTACCTGATCCAGGCGGCGGCCATGCTTAACGCGGAAGGATTTACCCGCACGCGCCTGGTAATTGTGGGGGACGGGCCCCTGCGCCCCGAACTCGAAGAGGAAGCATCAAGGTGCGGGGTCGAGGCGATCATGCCGGGGTACCGCAACGACATCCCGGCTGTGCTGTCTGCCTTTGACCTATTCGCCCTGCCTTCGATCACGGAAGGACTGCCGCTGATTGTTCTCGAAGCCATGGCTACGGGGCTTCCCGTGGTGGCGACGTCGGTGGGCGGGGTGCCCGAGGCTGTAGCCCATGGGACAACCGGTCTCCTGGTTCCGCCGGGCGACGCCGGGGCGCTGGCCGGGGGCTTGGCCATGCTTCTGCAGCACCCGGAAACGGCCGGGAGGTTCGGCACTGCGGGCCGAGAAAGGGCCGCCCGGGAGTTCAGCGAGGAGCAAATGCTGACCCGTACAATCAGCGTATATAACGAGTTGCTGAGTGCTCAACGTAGTTGGTAGTCAGAGGTCAATATCTTAAAGCTTATAGCTTAGTGCCTAGTGCCTAGTGCCAGTCAGGGGAGGTTTATTTATTGTCCGTATTACGTTATCTGCTGGTTCCGGTTATGGTCCTGGCACTTGTTACGGGCGCATGGGCCCCCCAGGCCGTCGCGGCCGGTGACAGGGGCAGGGTTGTCATGGTCGTTCTTGATCGCGCCACCCTTGAGGACTATAAACAACTTCACACCCTGCAGGAAATTCCTGCTTCTTGGGGCTTGCTTAATACCAACACAGGAGGCATCCGTAACGTTGAGAACACCCACGCGACTATTGGGGCAAGCAGCAGGATCATCGCTACGGAGGGAGGGTTCAAAGCTTACAATGCCCTTGAACCGTGGGGGGATGAGCCTGCACTGGAGGGGTTCAAGCGGCTTACGGGTTTTGAAGCCAAGGCAACGAACGTTGTCCACCTGGGCATCGCCAGGATCATCCGGGAAACCGAGAACCTTCGTTACGACGCTCTTCCCGGTGCTCTTGGGTCGGTATTGCATCAAAACGGCCTGACCACCTGTGTGATCGGCAACGCCGACTGGAACGGGGTGTACCGGCGGCACGCCGTGACGCTGGCGATGGACAGCCGGGGCATCGTTGATTGCGGTGATGTCAGCCGCAAAATGCTGCTGTTTGATTCCTCTTTCCCGGGGGCCTACCGAACGAACTACGACGTGATTTTCGACTCGTTCCGCAAGTTTGCCGACAGCAGCCTGGTTGTTATCGAAACGGGCGATCTGTCCCGTCTCGATGAAGCGCGGAAGGATGTACTGCCCTCTGTGCTCGAACAGCAAAAAAAAGCCGCGCTGGAGAGGGTGGACGGTTTGCTTGCCGCCATCTACAAGGAACTCAAGCCGGACAGGGATCTGCTGATCGTTGTAACCCCCACGCCATCTACCGAAGCGATTATCGACGATAAAACGTTAACCCAGGTGGTGATTGCCGGCTCCGGTTTCGGTGAAGGACTGCTCACCTCGCCGGCGACACGCCGGGAAGGAGTCGTTCAGAACATCGACCTTGCCCCCACTGTTTTAGCCCATCTTGGATTGAATCCTTCACGCGAAATGCATGGGCGGGCGATGTCGTCCATCGGACAACCGGATGCTTTGGAGCGCCTGGAGCAGCTTAACCACCAGATCGTTCTAAACCATCAGATAAGGGTTCCGATGATCAAAACCTATATGGTGCTGCAGATTATCATTGTTTCCTTGTTTATCTTGAGTATCCTTGCCCGGGGTCTGCGCATCGCCGACAGGTTTTTCCTTCGCCCCGTGCTCCTGGCGATTATGGCCTTCCCCGTATCCGTCCTGCTGACAGCGGCCTTCCCTTACAGGTCGGCCGGGTCCCTGATAACGATACTGGTCCTGGCCATGGCCGTCATCGCCGGGACCACCATCCTTCTGGGGCAGCGCAACCCCATTAAGGCCTTCTTGTTTATATCTTTGCTGACGGCCGGGGTCATTATCGGGGACCTGTTTTCGGGTTCGGTGCTGCAGAAGTTCGCCATCCTCAGTTACGATCCCAGCGGCGGGGCAAGGTACTACGGATTGGGTAACGAATACATGGGCATCCTGACCGGCAGCACCATCCTTGCCGCCGCCTCTTTCCTCAGCCTCAGCCGGCACCGGCCGGGCGGTCTGCTGTTGGTGGCCCTGTTTTTCGCGCTGACCCTCTTTGCCAATGCTCATCCGGGGCTGGGAGCCAATTGGGGAGGCACGATCACCGCCGCAATAGCGTTTTTGGTTACGCTTTTACTGTTCCTCGGCGTGCGCTTCACCGCGCGAATCGTTTTGGGCGGCCTGGCCGTCCTTTTGATCCTGCTGACGGCTACGGCTGTTTTTGACGCCTCCCGCCCGGCGGAGCAGCAATCGCACATCGGCCGGGCGGCGCGGCTGGCTTTTGAAGGCGGTATCGCCGAAGTGTTCCGGCAAGGGTCCGACCTTGTCGCCCGAAAGGTGAGCATGAATTACAAGCTTTTCCGCTATACCATCTGGTCCCGGGTCTTCCTGGCCAGCCTGGCGGCTTTCGTGTTCCTGTTTTTCAGGCCGCTGGGGAGGATGCAGGACCTGCAGAGGAACCATCCGCTGCTTTTCAAGGGTTCGGTGGGGATTGTCCTCGGCAGTATCGTCGCGCTTGTCGCCAATGATTCCGGTATTGTTGCCGCGGCAACCACGATGATCTTCGGCGCGCCCCCGCTCCTGTATTACTTTTTGGAGGACGAGGATGGATAGGTACGCGCGTTTTAAGGACGACACGGGGAGGGTCTTCTACGCGGCGGTGGAGGGAAAGAACGCCCTGCCCCTGACAGGAGAGCCATGGCTGGGCGGGAAGCGGATCGGGACGGTCGTCCCCGTCGCCGGGCTGCAGCCCCTGGCGCCCGCGGAACCTGCCAAGATTGTCTGCGTGGGCTTAAACTACCTGGACCACATCGCCGAGTTCAACAACGAGGCTCCGTCCGAGCCGGTGATTTTTCTAAAGCCGCCTACCTCGGTTATTGGGCCCGGTGCCGACATCATTTATCCCGAGGGCGTCGGCCGGCTGGATTTCGAAGCCGAACTGGCCGTGATCGTCGGTGGCAAGGCGAGGATGGTCGGCGAGGCGCAAGCACAGGATTACGTCTTCGGGTACACCTGCGCCAACGATGTCACCGCCCGCGATTTGCAAAGAAAGGACGGGCAGTGGACCAGGGCGAAGTCTTTTGACACATTTTGTCCCCTGGGGCCATACATTGTTTCAGGACTGGACCCCGGCCGGCTCAGGATTGAAGCCCGCCTGAACGGTCGGACCAGGCAGTGTTCGTCCACCGGCCGGATGCTGTTCAACCCGTTTCACCTGCTGAGCTTTGTCTCCCGGATAATGACCTTGTTGCCCGGGGACGTTATTCTTACCGGTACTCCCAGCGGCGTAGGGCCGATGCAGCCGGGGGACAAGATAGAGGTAGAAATCGAAAACATCGGCAACTTAATGAATATGGTTGCCCGTTAAGCTAGACCTAAAATTTTGTTGACATTGCATGGAGTTATGCTACAATTGAATTTGGCTGGAATTAGCCAATCCTGGCAATCTGTTGCGCCGGGCAATATAAGTGAAAAAGGGGGAGATAATGTCAATGAAGCCTTTGGGGCGCCACATCCTGGCTGAAATTTACGGTTGTGATTTTGACGCTCTAAACGATGTGAAGAATGTGGAAAAGACAATGGTCAAAGCTGCTCTGGCAGCCGGAGCCGAGGTTCGCGAATACGTCTTCCACAAGTTCAGCCCCCAGGGGGTAAGCGGTGTAGTAGTTATCTCGGAATCCCATCTAACCATCCATACCTGGCCGGAACTCGGTTACGCGGCAGTCGACGTCTTTACGTGCGGCGACAAGGTCGATCCATGGGACGCGTGCAATTACCTGACGCAGCATTTTAAGGCCAGCCACGTCAAAGCCCAGGAGACCGTCCGGGGCATCATGCCCGACAGCATGGAACTGAAGGCAGTAAATCAATAGGGGGGATATTTATTAGTACCAATCCTGCAAAGGATTTTAGCGTGAAGTGAGGACCCTGCAGAACACACACGGGTAGGCATCTGCAGGGTCTTTTGTTTGTAAACGCGTGCCGCGGGGATTTGCGACCGGTGGCAAGAGGGAAGCGGGTCGGCCATCGAGAATATACACACGATCTTAGGAATATCCTGGCACGCTTTTTATTTTATATAATGGATGCGTAGGTCCGCTGGAACTTACGCCAGAGTAAAGGGGTTAAAGCAAGTGGAGTTTAACGACACCCGCCAGAAAGAGGAGTTCGTGCACCGCACCTTCACGGCCATCGCCCACCGGTATGACCTGCTCAATACCGTCTTGAGCTTCAACCAGGACAAGTACTGGCGCCGTTTCACGGCCAGGAAGGCCGGGCTGAAGGAAGGCGGGACAGCCCTCGACGTGGCATGCGGGACGGGAATGCTGTCTTTCGAGCTGGCAAGGATTGTCGGTCCTACCGGCAAGGTCGTCGGCGTCGACTTTTGCGAGAGTATGCTCCAAAAGGCTGGGGAAAACTTGCTCAAAACCCCGTACTCGGGTATCGTGGAGTTCAAATGGGCGAACGCCATGGAACTGCCCTTTGCGGACAATGCCTTTGACTGTGCTACCATGGGTGTGGCTTCGCGCAATATGCCCGATCTCCGCAGGGTCTTCAAGGAAATGGCCAGGGTGGTGCGGCCCGGCGGAAAGGTCGTGAACCTGGATTTCTCCAGGCCGACCATGTTCGGGATGAAACAGGCGTATAACTTTTACCTTCACCACCTGATCCCGCTGATCGGCAAACTGGGGGTCGGGCAGGACGGGCCGTACAGCTGGCTTGCCAAGTCCCAGGTTGATTTTTTGAACCAGGAAGAATTTAAAGCGCTGCTCGAAGAGATCGGGCTGGTCGACGTAACGTACTATAACCTGACGGGCGGGGTAGTGGCGGTCCACGTCGGAACAAAGGTTGCAGACCGCTGATACGTTTAGATTGCTTCATTAATCCTACACCTTACACCCTACACCAAACGTTACAGGTTACGCTAGCGGAGTTCAAGAATAGAAGACTATTGCCGGATGCCAACGTTTTGCTAGGAGGAGATTGGCGTGGCCTTTAAGGACCTGCGGGAATTCATCGACGTCCTGGAGAAAAAGGGGCTCCTCAAAAGGATTACGGTGGAAGTCGATGCCGAACTGGAAATCACCGAGATTACCGACCGGGTGGTTAAGTCGGGAGGACCGGCGCTTCTGTTTGAAAATGTAAAGGGCTATGACATTCCCGTGCTGATCAACGCCTTCGGGTCCGAGGAACGGGTCCGGATAGCCCTCGGGGTTGACAGCCTGGACGACATCGGCCGGGATCTCGTGCGTATCCTGCAGCCGACCGATCTCCCGGTTACTTTTCTCGATAAGCTCAAAGCCTTGCCCAGGCTGGCCGAACTGTCGTCTTTCCTGCCTAAAACGGTACGCACGGGCCCTTGCAAGGAAGTAATCATCAGGGACAAGCCCAGCCTGGCGAAGTTTCCGGTTCTTAAATGCTGGCCTGAAGACGCGGGACGTTTCATTACCCTGCCGCTGGTCTGCACCCGCGACCCCGAAACAGGGCACAGAAACGTCGGCATGTACCGCCTGCAGGTCTTCGACGACCGGACGACCGGGATGCACTGGCACATCCACAAGGACGGGGCCGACCACTACCGGACGGCCGAAAGGAAGGGACAGCGGCTTGAGGTGGCCGTGGCGCTCGGGGCCGACCCTACCGTGATTTATGCCGCCACGGCGCCGATGCCGAAAGGCCTGGATGAATTCCTGCTGGCCGGGTTCATCCGCAAGCAGCCTGTCGAGCTGGTCAAGTGCGAGACGGTGGATATCGAGGTTCCCGCGCATGCGGAGATCGTCCTGGAAGGCTACGTTGACCTCGGCGAGCGCCGCCGCGAGGGGCCCTTCGGGGATCATACCGGGTATTACTCGCTGGCTGACGACTATCCGGTTTTCCATATCACCTGCATCACACACCGGCGTAAGCCGATCTATCCGACCATCGTGGTCGGACGGCCGCCGATGGAGGATACCTATCTGGGCAAGGTTACCGAGCGGGTTTTCCTGCCGCTGATCCAGATGGTGCTGCCGGAGGTCGTCGATATGAATTTCCCGTTGGAAGGCGTTTTTCACAACTGCGTTGTGGTCTCCATCAAGAAGCACTTTCCCGGTCAGTCGCGCAAGGTGATGAACGCGCTGTGGGGTATGGGCCAGATGATGTTCACCAAACTCATCATTGTTGTGGATGAGGACGTCAACGTGCAGAACATGTCAGAGGTCTGGTGGCGCGTCTTCAATAACATTGATCCCCGGCGCGACCTGGTTTTCGCGGACGGGCCGCTGGACGTGCTTGATCACGCTTCCCCCCACGCCGTTTTTGGCTCGAAGATGGGTATTGACGCGACGCGGAAAGGTCCGCTGGACGGCCACACGCGCGAGTGGCCGAGGGACATCGTGATGGATGCTGCAACAAAGGCGCTTGTAAACAGGAAGTGGTCGAGCTATGGTTTCTAAGTTCCTCGGGAAACTGCGCGTCTTTTTGGAAATGATCAAGTTCGAGCACACCATCTTTGCGTTGCCGTTCGCCTACATGGGGGCGCTGCTGACCGAAAAGCACGTCCCTTCGGCCCACGACCTGATCTGGATTACAGTGGCCATGGTGGGCGCGCGCACGGCCGCGATGTCTCTTAACCGACTGATTGACCGGCATATTGACGCCCTCAACCCCCGGACGAGAAATCGCGCCCTGCCGGCCGGCCTAATCTCGGCGGTCGAAGTCTGGATTTATGTCGTGATCTCACTGGCGCTGCTTTTGGCGGCCGCCTACCAGTTGAGCCCGCTGGCTGTTAAGTTCTTCCCGCTCGTGGTGGCCATCCTGGTCGGGTATTCATACACCAAGCGCTTTACCTGGGCGTGCCATATCTGGCTCGGCGTCGCCCTCGGGTTTGCGCCCCTGGGCAGCTGGATCGCCATCGCCAACAGAGTGGATCTGGCCCCGGTACTGCTCGCGGCGGGCGTGCTTTTCTGGGTAGCCGGTTTTGACATCATTTACGCCTGCATGGACACGGATTTTGACCGAAAAAGCAACCTTAAGTCCATCCCGGCGCGTTTCGGCATCAGCTCGGCTTTGAAGGTCTCCAGGGTGTTCCACGTCTTGGCGCCGCTTTTGTTCCTGCTGGCCGGGATCGTCCTGAATATGAGCGCTCTTTACTTTGTCGGTGTTGCTTTGGCGGTTGTGATCCTTTTTTACGAGCATGCTATTGTTAACCCCGCGGACCTTTCGCGGGTGAATGTGGCTTTTTTCCATATGAACGCCGGGTTGAGTCTAGCCCTGTTCTTTTTTACGCTGTTCGCGGTGCTCTAGCCCGCCTGCGGGCTGTTAGTAACACTCGTACGGAAATTTCCCTTATGCATAGCGCCAATGCTTAGCGCACTTAGTAAAGCAAAGCATGTGAAGTTTTTTGTAGCGGCGTATATGGCGTATATAAGGTGGGTGTAGCGCGGAATGCAAGCCTTATTTATGCAGGGCGACCTGAGGGACATCGTCGAAAAAGTCGTGGCCGGGGAGCGGCTGAGCCGCAATGACGGGATACGTTTATTCAAGAGCAACGACTTGCTTACCGTAGGTTACCTTGCCGATATGGTCCGCCGCCGTAAACACGGCGACCGGGTCTTTTTTATTGTCAACAGGCACATCAACCAGACCAATATCTGCGTGAACCTGTGCAAGTTTTGCGCTTTCGGCAAAGAAAAAGGGGGTGAAGGGGCTTATGCCCTGACCCTCGATGAAATCGAGGCCGCGGCCCGGGAGGCTTATCCGTTCGGGATCACCGAGGTGCACATCGTCGGTGGACTGCATCCCGACCTGACGCTGGACTACTATCTTGAAATGATGTGCCGGTTGAGGGAGGCGCTCCCCGGGGTGATTATCCAGGCCCTGACGGCCGTGGAGGTAGACTACCTGGCGCAGCAACACTCCATGAGCATCGAGGACGTCTTGCTGGCCCTGCGCCAGGCCGGGCTGGATTCGCTGCCCGGCGGCGGGGCGGAGGTCTTTTCCCCGCGGGTCAGGGAGTTGGTCTGCCCGAAGAAGATCAGCGGCGAACGGTGGCTCGAAGTGCACGAGACGGCGCACCGGATCGGCATGCGCACCAACGCCACCATGCTATACGGACACGTTGAGACCATCGAGGAGCGGGTCGACCACCTGATCGCCCTGCGGGAACTCCAGGACCGGACGAAGGGGTTTATGGCTTTTATTCCCCTGGCCTTTCATCCCAGGCGCACCCAGTTGGAGCAGGTGGTCACGGCCGGGACCACGGGTTATGAAGACCTAAAGGTCCTTGCGGTCTCCCGCCTGATGCTGGACAACTTTGACCACATCAAGGCCTTCTGGATCATGATCGGGCCGAAAATAGCCCAGATCTCCCTGAGTTTCGGGGTCAACGATTTTGACGGGACGGTTATAGAGGAAAAGATCACCCACTCCGCCGGGGCGGAAACCGCCCAGGCGATGGCCAAGAACGAGATTATCAATCAGATCAAGGCGGCAGGGCGTATCCCGGTTGAGCGCGACACGCTTTATAACGTCATCAGGGAGGGCTTTTAGTGGCCAGGGTCAGGTTGGGCCAGGTGGATTACCTGAACTGTCTTCCCGTGTATTATCCTTTGGAGACCGGCCAGGTCCAGGTCGACGTGGAGCTTGTCAAGGGTGTCCCGTCCAGGCTGAACAGGCTTTTTTTGGATGGCGAGCTCGATATCACTTCGGGCTCGTCGATCGAGTACGCGCGGCACCCGGGAGAGCTCATCCTCCTGCCCCTCTCGGTCAGTTCGGACGGCCGGGTAGGGAGCATCTTTCTCTTCAGCCGCGTTCCGGTGACGGAGCTTGACGGGAGGAGAGTCTGCCTTCCCGATACCTCGGCGACCTCGGTGGTCTTGCTGAAGATACTGTTCCAGCACTATTACCATGTCGAAGCCGATTTTGAGACCAAGCCCGATGACCTTGACGGCATGCTGAGCCAGGCCGACGCCGCCTTGATCATCGGGGATAACGCCATTATCGCCCGCCAGCGCGTCCTGGCCCAGCGCCTGCCCCTGTACGTTACCGACCTGGGCGAGGCCTGGAAGGAGTTCACGGGCGAGAGGATGGTCTATGCCACCTGGATGGTCCGGCGCAGGTTTGCGGAGGAAAGGCCTGAGGAAACACAGGCGGTCTGCCGGGCCTTACTGGAAGCCAGAGACCTCGGCGCGCTGCAGACCGCAACGCTTCTGGACGTGGCCCACCGCCGGACCGGCATCGACCGCGCCGTGCTGGAAGACTATTTCCGCCTGATCCGGCACGACTTTGACCGCGACTACCAGCGAGGGCTGCTGCTCTTTTATGACTATGCCTACAAAAGCGGCCTGATTGATGAGCGGGTGAAATTAGATATCTGGGAGGGAGAGCGTGCCTGATATCAAGGCCATTCTGGACAAGGCCCTTGCCGGAGAGCGGCTTGGCGAGGACGAGGGGGCGGCGCTCATTGAGGCCCGGGACCAGCTGATTCCCATCGGCAAAGCTGCGGGCGTCATCCGCGAGCGCAAGCACCCCGGCGGCCTGGTTACCTTTGTTATCGACCGTAACATCAACTATACCAACGTCTGCCAGTCACGCTGCCGCTTTTGTGCCTTTTTCCGGGAACAGGGCGATCCGGAAGCTTACGTGCTGACCTACGAAGAGATCCTGGCCAAAATCCAGGAGCTGGTCGATCTGGGCGGCACCCAGGTGCTGATTCAAGGCGGGCTACACCCCGAACTGGGCCTCGACTACTATACCGGGATGCTGCGGGCCATCAAGCGGGAGTACAACGTTCAGATCCATTCTTTTTCGCCGCCGGAAATCGTGCACCTGTCGCGCAAGTTCGGCTATTCAACCAGGAGGGTGCTTGAGATATTGAGGGAGGCCGGGCTTGATTCCCTCCCCGGCGGCGGGGCCGAGATCCTTGTAGACCGGGTACGTTCCCAGGTCAGCCCGCACAAATATTCCTGGCGGGACTGGATGAACGTGATGCGCGAGGCTCACGTAATCGGGATGCGCACCACGGCCACGATGATGTTCGGCACTGTCGAGACGCCCGCCGAGCGAGTCAAGCACATGGTCCGCCTGCGGGAGCTGCAGGACGAAACCGGGGGATTCACGGCTTTTATTCCTTGGAGCTTCCAGCCGGCCAATACCGAACTCGGCGTGACTACAGCCACGACCGTCGACTACCTGCTGACGCTTGCCGTAGCACGCCTGGTACTGGACAACTTTGCGAACATCCAGGCTTCCTGGGTCACCCAGGGGGAAAAGATAGCCCAGGTCGCTCTGGCCTTCGGCGCCAACGATTTCGGGGGGACGATGCTGGAAGAGAACGTCGTGCGGGCCGCGGGGGCCAGCTACCGCGTGCCGATGAATGAAATTGTCCGCGTCATCAAGGACGCCGGTTTCACCCCGGCCCAGCGCGCGACCGACTACAAGATACTTAGGACGTTTTAGCGATACACTATGCCCTACACCCTACACCCTACACCCTACACCCTATACCTTACACTCCGATACTTTAATACTTAGTTGGGTTTGTGCTTAGATGTTTCGTGAAAAAGTAAGACTTACAGGTGAGACTCTAGTTTGGAGGTATCGGACCATGGCCCCACACAACATATACCTCCGGTGCCCGGCCAGGGTGGAACCGGGGGAGACTGTCAACTGCACAGTGATTTACGGCCACTATTTTGACCGCGATGGGACGGTCGACCCGACGCGCTTGAAAATACAGCTTGCTGTGCCGGGAAGAGACATAATGGGCCTTGAAGCCGTTGCGGCCAACAAGGAGATAGGCGCCAGCTTCAAGGCCGACGAGCCGGGCGTGTATGTCCTGATGGCCGAGTATGACAACGGCGTCTGGTCGGTTGACAGGGACGGCCGGTTTCACCGGGGCGGGAAAGCGGACAACCCCGGTGTAGACGTCGAGCGCGTCGTCCATTACGTTAAATTCGCCAAGTCCGTAGTTGTCTGCGGGGAGGTCAGCCGGTGGCCGGGTTCCTTCAGCATGGAACTGGAGATCATCCCGCTCTCGCTCACCGACGGCGAAGTCGAACTCCTGGTCCAGCACGACGGGTACCCGTTGAATGACTGTAAAGTCTTTGCCCAGGCTGAGGGCCGCCCGATATCGCGCCTCGCCAAAACGGGGGAGGACGGAACAGCCGCAATGAGCCTGGCGCCTGGAAAATGGATGGTTGTTGTGAACCACGAGTGCCCGTCAGCGGAGCCTGAAGTGACACGCTCCCTGCAGGCCGTTCTCGTGTTGGAGGTCGCCGGTTGATCCGGGCTCTTGATAGTGGCTTGTCTTGCTTGGGTAAAGCATCCTATAATGTGAACGCATGGGTGCGATAACGGAGGTTTGCAGAGATGACCTTGGAACGGCAGGATTATCTGAGGCAACTGCCGTCGGTAGACGAAATCCTAAAAGAGCTGGAGTCCCGGGTCAGGGAGTATCCGCGGCAGATGGTGGTCGGCGCGATCCGTCAAGCTCTTGAACACGCCCGGCGTTCGATCCTGGAATCGCTTGAGCCCGGCGAAACGCCGCTGCCTGCCAAGAGCGAGATGTTTGAACGCGTAACCAGGGACGCCATGCGGGAGGTTATGCTCGCCGGCCGGCCTAAACTCCGCCGGGTTATCAACGCCACCGGCGTTGTCCTGCATACCAACCTCGGCCGGGCCATACTCAGCGACGAAGCGCGTCAGGCGGTCCAGGACGCTGCCGCCAACTACACGAACCTTGAGTTTGACCTGGCGACGGGGAAGCGGGGCTCCCGCTATTTCCTCGTTGAGGAACTCCTCTCGCAGCTTACCGGGGCCGAGGCCGCGATGGTCGTCAACAACAACGCCGCCGCCGTGTTGCTCGCGCTCGGCACCCTGGCGAAGGGCAAAGAAGTTATCGTTTCGCGCGGCCAGCTCGTCGAGATCGGCGGCTCCTTCCGTATTCCCGAGGTTATGGCGCAAAGCGGTGCACGGCTGGTGGAGGTCGGCGCCACGAACAAGACCTACGTCTCGGACTACCGCCGGGCGATTACGCTCGACACGGCCCTTCTCCTGCACGTCCATACCTCAAACTACCGCATCGTGGGCTTTACCAAGGAAACAAGCGTCAGGGAACTGGTCGAACTCGGGCGTGAGACGGGCCTGCCGGTAATGTCAGACCTGGGGAGCGGCTTTCTTGTCGACCTGGGCCGTTTCGGGCTGCCCTACGAGCCGACCGTTCAGGAAACCGTTAAGGCGGGCGCCGACGTGGTAACCTTCAGCGGGGACAAGCTTCTGGGCGGTCCCCAGGCCGGAATTATCGTAGGCTCGCGCGCTATCGTGGCGCAGATGAAGAAAAACCCGCTCACGCGGGCCATCCGCCCCGATAAACTGACGCTGGCCGGACTGGAAGCCACGTTGAGGGCCTACCTGGATCCCGACCGGGCCTTGCAGTCGGTTCCGGCCCTGCGCATGCTTACGAGCCGCAGGGAAGACCTCCAGGATCGGGCACGCCTTTTATTAAAAGAATTAGGCTCGGCAGTTAACGAGCTTGCCAAGATCCAGATCGCCCCGGACTTTTCCCAGGTGGGAGGGGGGGCGATGCCTACGGCCGAACTCCCGACCTTCGTCGTCTCTATACAACCCTACGGCTTTTCGGCGGATAGGCTGATCATCCTCTTGCGGGAGGCCGAGCCGCCGGTGATCGGGCGCGTCCAGGACGATACGCTGCTTCTGGACGTGCGGACGGTGACCGACGACGAAATTCCCGAATTGGCTGCCGCCGTCAGGACGGCCCTGACAAAGGGGGGGCTTTGATGCGTTACGTCATCGTTGGAACGGCAGGGCACGTGGACCATGGGAAGACTTTGCTGGTTAAGGCCCTCACCGGGATCGACACCGACCGTCTGCGCGAGGAAAAGGAACGCGGGATCTCCATCGAACTGGGCTTTGCCTACCTCGATCTGCCCAGCGGGACAAGGGCCGGGATCGTGGATGTTCCCGGGCACGAGCGGTTTATCAAGAACATGCTTGCCGGAGTGGGCGGTATTGACATCGTCCTTCTCGTGATCGCCGCCGACGAGGGTGTTATGCCTCAGACGAAGGAGCACCTGGAGATCATCGAGTTGCTCCAGATCCAGAGGGGCATCGTCGTCCTGACCAAGGTCGACCTCGTGGACGAAGAATGGCTGATGCTCGTCCGTGAGGACGTAAGCAAGGCCTTGCGCGGGACCGTTCTGGAAAAAGCGCCGATGGTTGCCGTCTCCTCGGTGACCAGGCAGGGTTTCCCGGAGCTGATCGCTGCCATCGACAGGCTTGCCGGCGAGATCCCCGATAAGAACCCGGGTGGCCCTGCCCGTCTGCCCATTGACCGGGCCTTTTCGGTGACAGGTTTCGGCACCGTGGTCACCGGAACCCTTATCACGGGGACGCTGCGCGTGGGCGAGACCGTTGCAATCCTGCCCGAGGGTCACGAGGCGCGCATCCGTTCCCTTCAAGTGCACAAGCAAAAGGTTGACCAGACCGGACCCGGTCATCGCGTGGCCGTCAACCTGGTCGGCGTGGAAGTCAACGAGGTCAGGCGCGGGCAGGTCCTGGCCACGCCGGGCAGTTTACAGGCTTCGTACCGTATCGACGCCAGAGTGGAAGTCCTTGCCGATGCACCGCGGCCTCTCAAAAATCGATCAAGGATACGCTTTTATCTCGGGGCTGCTGAGATTTTGGGGCGGCTCATCGTTCTTGACCGTGATGAGATTATTCCGGGGGAAGAGGCTTACGTCCAGCTGGTGTTCGAGGAACCCTCCGTAGCTGCCAAGGGAGATAGGTTTGTGTTACGCTCCTATTCGCCGATGTACACAATCGGGGGCGGTACCGTCATTGACCCCAATCCCAAGCGTCACCGCAGACACCGCCATGATATCATCGAAGCATTGGAGACGCTTGAGAAGGGTAGCCCTGAAGACGTCGTGAGGCAGACTCTTCGGCTACGAGCCGTACCATTGCGTTCTCGTGACATAGAAGAGGCTACGGGTCTTGATGGCGAAACTGTAGGCGGAATCCTTGCAGAATTAGATGTGCAGGACCTCGTGTTTTCGTTTCCCTGCGAAGGGCACATCCTCTTCCTTGATCGGGAAGTGGCTGATAGCTGGCAAAAGAGAATCGTGGAAACGGTTTCCGCTTACTGCGAAACTTATCCGTTAAGAGATGGGTTTCCCAAAGAGGAACTCCGTTCCCGACTATTTGCCGCTATCAACAGTAAGGTTTTTAATTGCTTTCTGCACGCCTTGGCTGATCGTGAAATGATTACTGTACTGGACAAATACGTACGTCCTTACGGAGATTGGGATATACCAGGGCAATACCGGGAAAAAATAGAATTGTTACTCAAGGAGTTTCTCGATGCCGGCATCCAGACGCCGCCTTGGGCCGAGGCCTGCGCCCGGGCGGGGGTGTCCGAGAAAGAGGCGCCGGAGTACCTGCACCACATCCTCCAGCGGGGTCAATTAATTAAGCTGCCCGGGGATATTATTATTCATAAGGAGACGCTGGAACGGGCCAAGGAAGCCATCGCCGGGCATATCAGGGCCCACGGCGAGATTTCCCTGGGCGAGGTGCGCGACATCCTCCAGACCTCCCGCAAATACGCTCTTCCGCTTCTTGAGTACCTGGACCAGATTCGTTTTACAAAGCGGGTCGGCGACCTGCGCAAGCTGGCCAGGGGTTGAGGGTTGCTATGCAGCAGTTATCTTTTCGCGCAGGGGAAGGCAGGCACCGCGTCGAGCTCACGGCCAGCCTGACAGGCGACGGGCTGGTGGTAACCATTGCCGGAGGGGAGCGGCCGCATATAGGCGCCGTGTGCGTCGGGCTGCCCCGCCCCAGCATGGACGATCCCGCCCGCCTGAGCTGCAATGTGGCCGTTCTCCCCGTGGTGGGGCATAAAGACGACGAGATCGCCAGGCCGGTTGCTGAAAAACTCGCCCGGCACACGGGGCAGGTGTCCGTCGTGGCTGCCGGCCTGCACGTGGATGCCGCGAGTGACCGCGATATCGCGCTTTTGATCGCCAACGCCTGGCAGGTAGTGGACAAACTCCTGGAAGCCTTGGGCAAAAAGGGTTAGGCTTTGCATGACGCCCATGTATTACATGCCCACAACTCCAGCCATACCAGGTATAATTGTCCTGACATAGGCCGAATCCCCTGCATGCCAGGGGTACGGGGGAGATATCTTGGGGTGAATCCGGACCAAGGAGGTGGATCGGCCCAATCCGGTAGGGTGCCCTCTACCCGAACCCGTCAACTAACCCCGGAGGCTGAAGGAGGGGAATGGTTTGCAACGACTCTTTTCCGTATTGGCTGCCTTTTTGATTCTCCTGTTTTCCGCCGGCTCGGCTTTTGCCTCTACCCACACTGTTTCCCGCGGAGAATCCCTGTACAGCATCAGCAGGCTTTACGGCACCACCGTAGCCAAGATTAAGTCATTAAACGGCTTGCGCGGCGACATCATTTACCCCGGCCAAAAGCTAACGGTTCCCGACCGCTTAACAAAATACACCGTTCGCCGTGGCGACAACCTCACGACGATCGGCAAGAAGTTTGGGGTCACAGCCGCAGCAATTCAGCGGGCCAACGGGTTGAAGACTACAGTCATACGGCCTGGACAAGTCCTCGTCATTCCAATCGCTGCTCCAAACAGCGCGGCGACGCGCGGTTTTACGGTCAGCAGGGCCGACATCGACCTGCTGGCCCGCCTCATTACCGCGGAGGCTGACGACCAGTCTTACCTGGTCAAGGTTGCTGTAGGGGCCGTTGTCTTAAACCGGGTGGCCAGTCCCAAGTTCCCCAACACTATCGCCGGGGTAATCTATGACTGGTCGCACGGCAAGGTCCAGTTTGAACCCGTTCTTAACGGGTGGATCAACCGTCCGGCATCCCCGGAAGCTATAAGGGCCGCCAAAGACGCCCTTAACGGACGGGATCCGACCGGTGGGGCGCTGTACTTCTTCGAACCCTGGGTAAAAAACAGGTTCCTGCACAGTCTTCCGCTCAAGCTGGTGATGGGCGCCTTTCATTTTGCCTGATCGATCGTCGGTCGTCAGTCGGTTGTCGGACTCGTAGGAATCAGCGACGCCGATTCCGAATAGTTCAATGGCCGTCGGGTATCGCGAATTAAGGAAGCCGGGTTTGAACCCGGCTTCCTTTTTTGTGTCCCAATCCTAGCGCTTAATGCTTAGTGCCTACAGCCAAGTAGGTGTTCGTGTCGATGACGGCGAATGGTAAAACACGACACGCCCATAATAATTGCGGAGGTGGCTGGTTTGGCGTCGCCCGTATATTTCGTAGACATGCGCAGCAACCCCAAGCGCAGTATGCTCGACAAGCTTGAGCTTTTATGCCGCAGGGCCAAGATCATGCGGGTCGTCAGCCCCGGGGATCTCGTAGCTCTTAAGGTGCATTTCGGGGAACGGGGCAACACGACTTTCGTCCGCCCGCAGTTTGTCCGCAAACTGGTCGACATGGCGAAGAAGGCGGGCGGAAAGCCGTTTCTCACCGACGCCAACACGCTCTACGTCAAGTACCGGGCGAACGCCGTGGACCACCTGGAGACGGCCATTCTCCACGGCTTCGATTACGCCGTTACCGGGGCGCCGCTCATCATCGCCGACGGGCTTACCGGCAAGGACTACATGAACGTCGAGATCGGTCTTAAGCACTTTAAAACGGTCAAGATCGGGACTGCGGTGATGCATGCCGATGCCCTGCTTGTGGTTACACATTTTAAGGGGCATGAGGCTACAGGGTTCGGCGGCGTCTTTAAGAACGTGGGAATGGGGCTCGGTTCACGCAGCGGCAAACAGATGATGCACTCCGACATCCTGCCGGCGGTCGGGGAGAAATGCAAGGCATGCGGGAAGTGCATCAAATGGTGCCCGGCCGGGGCCATCACCATCCAGAAAGAAACCCCGGAGAGCCACGGCGCTCCCGACGGGCTGGTGCTTGGACGGGCCAGGATTAACGAGGAGCTGTGCATCGGGTGCGGCGAGTGCACCGTAACCTGCCCGCAGGGGGCCATTGCTATCAACTGGAAAACGGAACCCGACATCATCCAGGAAAAGATCGTGGAGTACGCCTGGGGGGTGCTAAAGGAGAAACAGGGAAAAGCTGGTTTCATTACCTTTTTGAACAACGTCACCCCGGATTGCGACTGCTGCAATTGGAGCGATGCGCCGATCGTGCGCGACATCGGCATCCTGGCTTCTGTTGATCCCGTTGCTTTGGACCAGGCCTGCGTTGATCTCGTTAACCGAACCAGGGGGGAGGAAACCTCGCGGCTGGCCCTGAGGGCACACGAGGAGGACAAGTTCAGGGTGCTTTACCCGGGTATCGACTGGACACGTCAGCTTGCCTACGCTGAACAAATTGGAGCGGGCTCGAGGGAATATGAATTGATTAAGGTGGGGTAGGGTTTAGCGCGCCTGGCGGTATGCGGTATACAATAGCAAAAAGCTTGACTAGGAATTGGCGAAAAGTTAGAATTATGCTAACAATTTTGAATTCGAGTAATTTGTTCTTGTAATTTTGTTCACCAGCTAGCTAAATCAGCGTTTTGCATTATTTTTCACAATGCTTTGGCCATCAGATTGCAGAGAGTTTCGCCGTTTCCCCTTTCGATAAAGAAAGCGGTACTTTATTTTAGTGAAAGCTGCTATATTTTACACGCCGGGAAGTTGTTTGCATTTCCATAGTAAGGAGGGGAAAGAAGGGGTTTTCGTTTTTTTATTTTGCGGGCGTCGTAGGATTCTTGTGGGAGGTAAAGTTTTATGCCTGGAGAGGTCCTTATAGCTGTCCTGATACTGCTGCCATTTGCCACGGGGTTAGTGGGCTTGGCTGTAAGGGATGGAAGCTTGCGTAGGCCTTTGATCATCGTTCCGTCGCTGGTATTGATCGGCGCTTCCTTTATGCTATTGTTCGGCGTGCTCGATCAAGGCCCGATTGTCTTCTCGCCCAGCTCCGTCTGGGAAGTGCTTGCGCTTATTGGTGATTTTGCTCTGGTGGCCTACTTTTTGTATGTCGGGTACATGCGGAAGAATACCCTCGTCGGGGGACTGGGCCTGCTCCAGTTGATCTTACTGGCGTACCTGCGGTTTGGCGTTTTGCCGTTGGAATGGGCAACAGAAAGGGCGTTGTACGTCGATCTCCTTGCCGTGATAATGGCGCTCGTCATTTCCGTCGTCGGCGCCTTGATTGCCATCTACGCCATAGACTATATGCGTCATCACGAAGAACACCTGAAGCTGACCAGGACACGACAACCCGTCTTCTTCCTCTTCCTGATCGGTCTTCTCGGCGCAATGAACGGGCTCGTCTTCGCCAACGATTTGCTGCTGCTCTTTTTCTTCTGGGAAATCACCACCCTTTGCTGTTTCCAGTTAATCGGACACGATTTGACTGATGAAGCCAGGGTCTCGGCCGAACGCGCCTTGTGGATGAATATGGTGGGCGGGGTAGCGTTCCTGGCCGGGATGATCCTGTGTTTCGAGGCTACGGGAACCCTGCTTGTCGACGAAGTCCTGAAATTCGGCGTTGTCGGGCCTGCTGTGCTGTTGCCCCTGGCCTTGTTCTGTTTCACCGGTTTCACGAAAGCCGCTCAGGTTCCGTGGCAGGGCTGGCTCCTGGGAGCTATGGTCGCTCCGACCCCTGTATCCGCTCTCCTGCATTCAAGCACAATGGTCAAAGCCGGCGTGTATCTCGTCCTGCGCCTGGCGCCAGGATACGAGGGCACTCAGCTCTCCGTGGCCATCGCCATTTTCGGCGCCTTTGTCTTCATGGTTACAGCCTTGGTTGCCATCAGCCAGCGCGTCTCCAAACGCGTGCTGGCCTACTCGACGATTTCCAACCTGGGACTTATCGTGTGCTGTGCGGGAATCAATACGAACCTGGCTATCGCGGCGGCGATCCTGATGATTATCTTCCACGCCATTTCCAAAGGTATGCTCTTTATGGCCGTAGGGATTATTGAACAGCAGATCGGCAGCCGCGACATCGAAGATATGGAAGGCCTGCTGGCGCGCCTGCCGGTGATTTCTGGAACGGCGATCATCGGCATGATCTCGATGTTGTTCATGCCCTTCGGGGTGGTCGTCGCCAAGTGGGCCGGCATCGAGGCGGCGGCCGTGCCGAGTTCGGCCTGGTTCTCCTTGATCGTGACGATGCTCGTGATCGGCAGTGCCGCTTCCCTTGTTTTTTGGACCAAGTGGATAGGCCGAATGATGAGCCACTTGGACTTTAGGAAGGTTACTTTAAGCCCCGGAGAGCACCGCGATTTCCTGGCGTACGGCACGGTAACCCTGTTGATCGCCGCTGTCGTGGTCCTCAGCATATTCATCGGCCCGTTGGTAGCTCAGTTGATTAACCCGGCTGAGGTGGGGATGGGGTATAAGGAGGCCTTCGACACATCGGGGAGTAACCTGAAATCGGGCTTCGGATTGTTTATGCCCCTGCCCCTGTTCCTTTCGGTCATTGTGGCTCTCGTCGTGCCTATTCTGCTGATCAAGGTCCGACGTCAGGAATTTCGCCCTGTATACCTGTGCGGCGCCAACATCGAATCCGACGCCGCGGCTTTCTCCTCGGTTGCTGAAGCCGCCGTTCCCGTAGCGACGGGAGGGCTATATTGGGAAAAGGCTTTTGGCGAAAAGGCGTTGAACACATGGATGAACGTCGCCGGGGTTGTCCTGCTGGCAGTACTCTTTGCGGGGGTGGTCATGTAATGGTCTACGACCTGATTGCCGTTGCTCTGGCGCTGTTTGCGGCCCCCGTTGCGGGCGGTTTGCTGAGAGGCGTCGACCGGAGGATCACGGCTCGCATGCAGGGCCGGATGGGACCGCCGATTCTTCAGCCGTTTTACGATTTTTTCAAGCTCTTGGGCAAATCGCGTATAGTCACCTCGCGCGAGACCCTGATCTGGGCCTGGGCTTACCTGATCCTTACCGTTACCGCCGTACTGATGCTTTTCCTGGGACAGGACCTGCTGGTCATGTTCTTCGTGCTGGCTTTTGCCGGCGCCTCCCTGGCTTTCGGCGCTTTCAGCGTCAAGTCGCCGTACGCCCACCTGGGAGCGTCCCGGGAAATCATTCAGATGCTGTCGTATGAACCGATCCTGCTGCTGGCAGCGGTGGCGGTCTTTTTGAAGACGGGAACTTTTTTAGCTTCGGGGGTATTCGCCTTTGGCGAGCCGCTGCTGCCGAGCCTGCCACTGGCCTTCCTGGCCGTGTTGATCGCCCTCGGCATCAAGATGCGCAAATCGCCGTTCGATATCGCGGCGTCGGAGCACGCCCACCAGGAACTGGTAAGAGGGGTTTATACCGAGTATTCCGGTCCCTTCCTTGCCCTTATCGAGCTTACCCACTGGTATGAACTGGTCCTCATCCTCGGGTTCCTGGCCCTGTTCTGGGCTCAGCCGCTCTGGGTCGGGATCTTGCTGGCCCTGGGCTGCTTTTTGCTGGAGCTTTTGCTTGACAACATCGCAGCCAGGCTGCGCTGGTCCTGGATGGTGGCAGCCAGTTGGGCGGTTGGCGTAAGCCTTATCGTCATCAACATCCTGGTTGTTCAGTTTTCCGGTTAAAGGGTTGAGTCGGTGGAGAGGTTGCAAAAGCCAGGGACCGTTGTTAATTGTTGAGCCGGTCCCTGGGGGAGGAGTGTAGGTATGGGGCTCATCACTAAATCACGGGTTAAGTCGCCCTGGATCGTCCACTTTTGCTGTGGCGGCTGTAACGGCTGTGACATTGAATTGCTGGCTTGCCTGACGCCGCTCTATGACGTGGAACGTTTCGGAATCTTGAACATCGGTAACCCTAAACACGCCGATATCCTGGCCGTGACAGGGCCGGTCAACAAACGCAATCAGCGTGTGCTGGCCAACCTTTACGACCAGATTCCGGACCCCAAGATCGTCCTGGCAATCGGTTCCTGCGCGGCTACGGGAGGCATTTTTCATAACTGCTACAATGTCTTGGGTGGCATCGACAAAGTCATTCCTGCTGACGTCTATGTGCCGGGATGCCCTCCTCGGCCGGAGGCCATCATCGACAGCGTCGTGTTGGCCCTGGAGAAGCTGAAGAAGACTAAGTAAAGGGGTTTGAGGTGATGTTGATGGAGGACATCTTTATCGGTAAAGACGATCTCCTTGTCACGGTGCAAAGGTTTGTCGACGAGGGAGCGCGACTGGCCACGGCGACCTGCCTGGACGAAAAGGATAAGTTTGAGCTGATTTATCACTTTCAGAAAGAGCACGACACCATTAACGTCAGGTTTAAGGTCGACAAGGACGAGGAGATACCCAGCATTTCCGAAATCACGCTGACTGCAGCGCTGATCGAAAATGAGATGCGGGAGTTTTTCGGGCTGAAGATAACCGGCTTGGTGATCGACTTTAAGGGACGGATGATCCTTGCCGGGGACAGCCCCGAGACGCCGCTTTGCAAATCTTAGCGCCTTTTGATGGCGGTTGGAGGGGAGAAAGTATGGCTCGAGTTACCTTTCCCTTCGGTCCTCAGCATCCCGTACTGCCCGAACCTATTCAGCTGCAACTGACCTGCGAGGACGAGCGGGTCGTCGAGGCCGCCCCCGTTATCGGTTTTATGCACCGGGGGATTGAGAAGGGCGCTGAGAAAAATCCTTTTGGCAATAATGTTTTTTTGTGCGAGCGTATCTGCGGGATTTGCAGCTTCATCCATGCCTTGAGTTATTGCCAGCTGATTGAAAAGATAATGAACGTTGAGGTGCCGCCGCGGGCGAAATACTTACGGACGGCCTGGAGCGAGCTTTCGCGTATCCATAGCCATATGTTGTGGCTGGGCCTGTTTGCGGACGCGTTTGGGTTTGAAAGTCTTTTCATGCAGTGCTGGAGAGCGCGCGAGGTCATCCTGGACATTATGGAAATGACCACCGGGCAGAGGATTATCCAGTCTTCCTGCGTCATCGGCGGCGTCCGGCGGAACATCGACGAGGACATGGCGAAAACGGTCTTGGACAAGATGAACAATTTCAAGCGCCAATACGATGCCATTTATCCGGTCTTCGTCAAGGATTACACGATCAAGGCACGTACGGTGGGAAAAGGCATGCTGCCCAAGGATCAGGCCTGGAGCCTCGGTGCTGTCGGTCCTACTCTCCGCGCCAGCGGATGGGCCTGGGACGTGCGCCAGACCGGGTACGCCGCCTACGGCGAATTGGGTTTTGAACCGATCGTCGAAAAGGGCTGTGATTCTTATGCCCGGGCTCTGGTGCGGGCGCGCGAGGTTTACCAGTCGGCAGAACTGGTCGTGAAAGCCGTTCAAAACCTCCCTGACAGCGAGTTGGCGGTCAAGGTTAAGGGATTCCCCAAAGGCGAGGCGGTCATGCGCGTCGAGCAGCCGAGAGGGGAACTCTTTGAATTCGGGAAAGGAAATGGCAGCGCCTTTCTCGAACGATTGAAGGTGAGGACGCCTACCTTCTCGAATATACCTCCGCTGTTGGCGATGCTACCTGGGTGCGAGGTGGCGGATGTCCCGGTTATAGTTCTGTCCATCGACCCCTGTATTGCCTGCACCGAGCGCTAAAACCAGCTTCAAAAGGGTCTGAAAAACAACAACGGTTTTCCTTATTCGGACCTCAGGCATTTGGCCTCAGACCTCTTTATTTGAACGGGGGACCTTGATAATGCCTATCATGGTGCCAAATGTTATGCGCAACTTATTGACCAAGCCGGCGACCCTTCCCTATCCTTTTACGGAGCCCAAGAATTTCCCCGGCACCAGGGGAGAGGTAGTATTCTACGAGGACAAATGCTGCTACTGCGGGATGTGTGCCCGCGGCTGCCCTGCCAACGCGATCACCATGCGCGGTTCCCGCAAGGATGGCGACATTACTCTGGGTTACAACCCGTTTTCCTGCATATACTGCGGGAAGTGCGTCGAAATGTGCCCGTGCTGCGCGGTAATGATGTTCGACCGGCACGCGCAGCCGTCCTACAAAAAGGTTACGCACTTCCGGGAGGACCAACCCGTATAGGGGCCGGTCAACCGGCCCCCGCTGTAAGTAGTAAGCAGTAGGATTCGAAGGCATTCCCGTACGGGAATGCCATTTTTCCTTAGGGGCTTGTGCATATGGTGTCGGGTGTGGGACACTGGGGTTCCAATCTCAGGCGGGGGGAGAGTTACTTGTTGCTTTGCCGTTCAGCTTTCCGTGCAACCTGATGCTGCTTTCGAGAAGTTGTTTGATCTCCGCCGTTATGGTACCGTAGTAGGTGGGAGAGCCGATGACGATTTCCTTGGAAGGTGATGTCTTAATGTGCATGCAAACACCCTGGGAAAAAACACTCGACTTTCACGGCCACGTCTGTCCGGGTCTTGTTGTAGGTTTCCGCGCCGCCGAGGCCGGGATGCGCGAAATCGGCCTGACCTCTGGCGACGAGAACCTCGTGGCCGTTGTCGAGAACGATGCCTGCGGGGTTGACGCCATTCAGGTGGTGACCGGATGCACGCTGGGAAAGGGTAACCTTTTGTTGCGTGATTACGGTAAGCACGTCTACACGCTGATGCGGAGAGACACCGGTGAATTTGTCAGGGTGGCCGTTAAACCGGCCGCGATGTCCGCTCCGGCGGAACTGCGCGCTTTAAGGGAGAAGGCGGAAAGCGGCGTACTGACGACGGAGGAACAGCGCCGGATGCTCCGGCTTCGTGAGCAGGAAGCGGACCGCCTACTTGAAACACCGGAGGAAGAGCTTTTGGTTATCCGTAGAGGCACCGGCGAGGTCCCGGGCAGGGCGAAAGTAATGCCTACCGTGGTTTGCTCCCGGTGCGGCGAAGGTGTGATGGAAACGCGGGCCAGGGTGCAGGCGGGTAAGATAGTATGCCCGTCCTGTTTTGCCGACCCTAACGCTCAATCCTAATGGATTGAGCGTGGGGCTGTTGAAAAACTGCGCCTGGCTTTGTCAGGCTCGCCGCCCAGTGCTCTCACGTACCACCCAGTACGCTCCGCGCTGGCCGGCTTCGCCTTTCGCGCCATGCTCGTTTTTGAACAGCCCCTATTTTTTTCAACAGGCTCAGCGTTCTGCTCTGCAAGGGTAATTTTCGTTTTTGGATACAATAGGTAAGATGGCGCGGCGTAGGGCTTTTCTCCATTGCCGTTGCCGGGACGGCGGGCGCGGTGACCGGCGTCGAAGGCGATGAAAGGGCTGTCACGCTGGCGAGGGAAAACGCTGTTTTGAACGGCGTATTTAATGCCCGGTTCATCAGCGCGCCCGCCGAAGACTATCTTACAAGCGATGAAGCGCAAGCGCTGAATGCGGGTGTTGAAGCCGTAATCGTTGACCCACCGAGGAGCGGCCTTTCTCCGAGGGTGAGAGAGGCACTTATCGATCTTAAACCCCGCCAGATGGTCTACGTCTCGTGCGATCCGGCAACACTGGCCAGGGACCTGGGAGACTTCAGCAGGTCCGGGTATGCGGTGACCCACGTTCAGCCCGTTGACATGTTCCCCCATACCGGGCATGTCGAGTGCGTAGCATCTTTGCACAAAGCTTAAACCGGGCTTGTACGCATAGAATGTGTTAACGGGTAATGCAAAAACAGGAATAAACAGTTAAAATGTCGAAATGATTACATAAGGCGATGGAAGGAGTGGACCTTGTGAACATCGCCGTTTTCACGGACAGTTACCGCCCCTGGACGAGCGGCGTGGTGCGCTCCATCGATACCTTTGCCGAAGAAATCTCTGCCAGGGGACACTGCGTTTATATTTTTGCGCCGCGGTACGGGAGCGCGCAGAGGGAAGAACACGGGAAGGTTTTCCGCTTCTATTCCCTCCCGTCGACGAATCCGGGGTTCAACATCGCGATCCCTTTTTCCATCAGGCTGAAGACGACTCTAAGGCGCTTGAGGATCGATCTGGTCCACGTGCACTCTCCCTTCCTGTTGGGGCGGTTGGGGCTTAAGTGCGCCCGGGAGATCGGTGTTCCCGTCGTCTTTACCTACCACACCATGTATGATCACTACGTGCACTACGTGCCCCTGGCGCAGAACCTGACCAAGAAAATAACCCGGCATCTGGCCTGCAGTTTTTGCAACCGGTGCGATCTGATCCTCGTCCCGAGCAACGTGATTGGCGACTATATCCGCGATTTGGGCGTCAAAGTCCCGATAAGAAAATTACCCACGGGAATCAAGCTGGATGACTTCAGGCACGGTGATCCCGGTTGGCTGGGCGAAAGGTACGGCATCGGGGCTGACGAGAAAGTGCTCCTTTTTGTCGGGCGGCTGGGCCTGGAAAAGAACGTCGAGTTTCTGCTCAAGGCCTTTGACAAGCTGTTGCGGGTGTACCGCCAGCCGGTACGGCTCGTCCTCGTAGGCGGCGGGCCGCAAACCCAACAGTTGAAAGAAATGGCTGCCGAAAAGGGCATAAGTGACAGGGTGATTTTTACGGGGCCGCTGTCGATGGATGACGTGGCCCACTGCTATGCGGGATCCCGCCTCTTTGTCTTTGCGTCCATGACCGAGACGCAGGGTCTGGTGATCGGCGAAGCAAAGGCGGCCGGCCTGCCCGCGGTGGCCATCGACGCCTTTGGCGTGAGCGAGATGATCGAGGACGGCCAGGACGGGTTTTTGACTCCCCCGGACGAGGACGTCTTTGTCAGCCGGCTCCTGCAGCTTCTTACCAATGAAGATTTGTACGGGCGTTTCAGCCGGAAGGCTCTGATGAACGCCGAAAGTATCTCGTCCGGAGCGATGGCGGCGCAGCTGATCAATGTCTACCAGGAACTTCTTACCGGTCGGATACAGCAGAAAATGGTCCGGGGAGGGTAATTCCGGGGAATGGTCCAGGACAACCTTGATTCGATTGTAAGCCGGACCCTGCAGGCCATAGAGGACAGTAAGAAAGAGATTTTCGGCATTGTAGCGCGGGCGCAGGCCGAAACCCAGGAACTGAGGGCGAAGCTTAACGCCATTGCCGAGGAAAAGGCCATGTTGAGGCACAAGATCGACGAGCTGGCCGAAAAAGACTACGAAGCGCGCCTTCTGTTGATGGAAGTCAGTAAAGATTTTAAACATTATAGCGAAGAAGATATTAGACGGGCTTATGAGCATGCCCAGAAGCTGCAAATAGAGCTGATCGAGCTCCGGGCCAACTACCAGGTCATATCTTGCCGCTACGAAGAGCTGCTCAAGGGCATCGAGCGGGTCAAAGAATCGCAGGATAAGGCCGAGCGCTTGATGTCCCAGGTGGGGGTGGTCCTGAACTATATGAACAACGAGTTTCAGGACTTGAGCGATCGGCTCGACGAGGTGAACCAGTTTCAGAAACTGCGGCTCAAGGTTATCGAGGCGCAGGAAGAAGAGCGGAAACGGGTGGCGAGGGAGATCCACGACGGACCCGCACAGTCCATGGCCAATATCGTGATGCGGGCCGACTACTGCGCCAGGCTCATCGACAAGGATCCCAGTCAGTTGAAGAGCGAGCTTAAAGGCCTGCAGGATTTGGTCCGTGCCAGCCTGGACGACGTTAGGAAGATTATTTTTGATCTCCGGCCGATGGTTCTCGACGACCTAGGCCTGGCCCCGGCGCTTAAGCGTTTCATTGAGCAATACGCTAAACAATACGACATGAAGACCGACCTGGCTTTTCATGGAAAGAACGAGAGGCTGGGCCAGATTGTGGAAGTGGCGCTTTTCCGGATTATCCAGGAAGCGCTGAACAACGTCGCCAAGCACGCCCGAGCGGCGCACGTCTTTGTCAAGGTTGAGGTATCGCCGGAGAAAATCAGCGTTATGGTGAAGGACGACGGCAAGGGGTTCGACGTAGACAAAATCAGGCCGGGAGACAAGGGGGGTTACGGACTTGTGGGAATCCGCGAAAGGGTACAGATCCTTCAGGGACACCTCAGCGTTATTTCCAAGCCGGGCCATGGGACAACCATCAAGGTTGTCGTACCCGTCCAAAACCGATAACCGAGCGGGAGGGAAAACATTGCCGCGGGTCGTCAAGCTCATAATGGCCGATGACCATGCCCTGATCCGCGAGGGCTTGCGTAAGGTTCTGTCGACCGAGCCAAGGATCAGAGTGGTCGGTGAGGCCGCCGATGGGGATCAGGCGATCAGTCTTGTTAGGAACCAGGATGTCGACGTCGCTCTCCTGGATGTCAATATGCCTGGGAAAAACGGCATTGAGACGTGCCGCATTATCAAGGAGCTGAAACCCAACGTCGGAGTAATCGCCCTGACCATTCACGACCAGGAAGAGTATCTTTTTGAAATGATCAGGGCCGGGGTTTCCGGTTACGTTCTCAAGGACATCAGCCCGGACCTCCTGATCGAGACGATCCTCCGTGTCGCTGAAGGCGAGTCCTTTATCCCCCCTGCGTTGGTCAGCAAAGTCTTTCAGGAGTTCAACAGGCTCTACCAGCCAGTCCCCCGGTACGGTTATCCCGACAACCTGACCGAGAGAGAAGTGGAAGTCCTGCAACTGGTGGCCCAGGGCGAGTCCAACCGGGCCATCGCCAACCGCCTCTACATCAGTGAAAAAACGGTCAAGAATCACCTCACGAACATCTTTCAGAAAATCGGCGTCACCGACCGTACCCAGGCCGCGCTTTACGCCATCAAGAACAGGTTGGCCCAGGTATAGCAATACGCCATTCCTAACTAAAGCTCGCGTAAAGGACCTCAGCGTGGGTCCTTTTTTGTTGCTGGTAGGACCAACGTCCTTTTTAATTTTGAGCACATTGGAACTGTTTTCGGGCCAAGGGTCCGATTGTTTCTGCATATCGGCCGTAGGATGATAAAGAAAAAGACACGGGGGTGACCCGCCTTGTTTAAAACCATCGGTTGCCTGTGGAAAGAGGAAAGCGGGCAGGGAATGGTCGAGTACGGTCTAGTACTGGCTTTGATGTCGCTGATAGCTTTAGCTGGTTTAAAGATTATGGCCGTTTCCGTTAAAAATAATCTCTACGAAAAGGTTGCCAATAGTTTATAATCGGTTTCGTGTTGCGAGTTTACAATATAAGCCAAAACTCACGTTGTTTTAATTAGGTTGTTCAGGTGGGACTTTCGTCCTTAAGAGAACCGGACAGGCGGCGCCGCAAGGATGAGACTGACGGCCGATTGCGGACACGCGTTGAGCTTATAAGATAAAAGAAAATACTTTTAAGGAGGGACATCACGAATGGATAAACTTGTTCAAAGACTGATACGGGACGATTCCGGGCAGGGTATGGTTGAGTACGGCCTCATTTTAGCGCTGGTTGCAATTGTCGTAATTATTGCGCTAAGAGCCATCGGAAGCAGCGTTAATAATAAATTTGAACAAGTCAACAACGCGCTTAACAACTAACATTCAAAGTAGATCTGTACAAGAATGCAACCGTCAACCCTACTCGTTCAATCGGCGGGTAGGGTTGATTGCTAGGAAAGGGGAGCATTCCCCGTAACGGTATCGCGGTGGCGGGATCAAACAAGCTCTTCGGACGGGGTGGTTGCAATGCGGAGTCTGTGGCGCGGCGAGAAGGGACAGTCGCTGGTGGAATTCGCCTTAATCCTGCCTCTTTTGCTGCTGCTGCTTTTTGGCACCATTGAGTTTGGGCGCGTTTTCTCGGCATCGCTGGTAATAACCAACGCCGCCAGGGAAGGGGCAAGGCTGGGAGCTGTAGGAAAAACGGATGCGCAAATAACCCAGAGTGTAAAGGATATGTGTTCGCCTCCCCTGGATGGGGGCGCGCTTGATATCGAGGTCCGGCCTGCCGAAGGTGTACGAGCGCCCGGAGGGGAAGTCACCGTGACGGTTGGTTACGGCGTTTCGCTGGTTACGCCTGTCCTGTCCGGCATTGCTCCCAACCCGTTTCCGCTAAATGCTAAAGCGACGATGCGCGTTGAGTGAGGTAAACAGGATGGTAAAGAAGATAGCTTGTTTACTGCAGGAAAAGAAGGGCTCCGCTCTGGTCCTGGTCTGCGGGGCCCTGGTCGCCCTAATCGGTTTTGTGGTATTGACCGTCGACGTGGGGCAGATGGCGTTGTGGAAAGCCAGGGCGGCTCAGGCGGCGGACGCCGCGGCGATCGCCGGCGCCTGGGAACTGCCCTCGACGAGCGCCGCCGATGCCCGCGCCCGGTATTTTGCCGGACAAAACGGGATTAACGACCTGCAAATTAACTACGAGAAAAACAACCGGAGGATCATCGTCAAAGCGTCTAGGGACGTTGACTTCCTGTTTGCTCCCGTGCTGGGCTACAACAACGTGGTTATAAGCGCCACCGCTATAGCGGAAAAGGGCGGTCTGCATCCCGTCTTTGACTGGGCCATGTTTTCGGGCAGCGAAATCGACCTGCTGCGCGTCAACGGGTCACCGTACATTGACGGCAGCGTGCATACCAACGACGGGTTCAGAGGAAATGGGAGCGGAGTGATAACGGGACTGTTAAGTGCTGTTGATGAAATTCGGCTTACCGGCAGCAGTTGGCAGAATGGCAGTGGAGATCCGGTGCTGACACGGGAAGGATCGGATATCATCCCCATGCCTGATTACAAGGACGAATTAATGGCCAAGGCTCAATCCGCCCCAGGCCATATATATAACGGTAATACAACCTTAAACGGGCGCTATCTGACGGATGAAACGATTTTTGTGAATGGAGACTTAATCATTAACGGCAGCTTCAGGGGCAAGGGGTGCATAATCGCCACCGGAGACATCACCTTCAACGGCGCCCACGAGATAACAGGAGCGGATTCAATCTTCATCTACAGTGTCAACGGGGATATCCGACAAAACGGTTCGTCGCGAATGGACGGCATTATTTACGCGCCCAATGGTTCAATAACCCTTAACGGCAGCGCGGTGGTGAACGGCCGGATTATTAGTTACGAAATCCTTTGCAACGGCGCCTTTACCATTAACGGCAGACAGACGAATACCGAGGCGGTACCCTGCGACGAAACGGTACGCCTGGTCGGCTAGCCGCTGCGGCTATCTCGTTCAGGTTAAGGCACTGCGGGGGTGGAAGACCAGTCCGACCACACCGGGGCCGGTGTGGGTGCCGATCACCGAACCGACACGGCAGGCCAGGTAAGGCTCGTACCCCAGTTGGGCGACCAGCTTCTCTTCGAGTTCCCGGGCGATCTCCGGAACGTTGCCGTGCAGTATGGTGTAGTTGAGAGGACCGTACTTGTTGGAAGCGGAGACGGCGGTGCGCACGACGGTGTCCAGGGCCTTGGCCCGGCCGCGGACCTTTTCAAAAGGCTGGACGATGCCGTCTTTGAGCTGGAGCACCGGCTTGACGTTTAACAGCGTTCCCAACAGGGCCTGGGCTTTGCCGATGCGCCCCCCGCGCTGCAGGTACTCCAGGGTGTCGACCATGAAATACACCTCGGTGGTCTCCATTAACCGGTGAACGAGATCGGAGACGGCGCCGTGATCCAGGCCCTCTTCAACCGCCCGCGCCGCTTCCAGGACGATCATGCCCAGGGCGATGCTGGTCAGCCGGCTGTCGATCGTTTCGATTTCCCGGTCGGGCAGCATGGAACGGGCCAGTTGGGCCGACTGCATCGTTCCGCTCAAAGCGGCCGAGATGTGCACGGAGATCACGCTGTCCCCGTTCTCCGTTAGACGGGAGTAAACCTCGAGGAATTCGCCAGGCGAGGGCTGCGAGGTAGTAGACTTTTCCTTAACCAGACGCTCGTAAAAGGCGTCGATTGAGATGTCGACGCCGTCGCGGAACACCTCCTGGCCGAAGAGGACCTTTAAGGGGACAACGGTGATGTTGTGACTGGCAACCAGTGCCGGCGGAATGTCGGCGGTGCTGTCGGTGACGATACGTACTCCTGGCATGCTCTTCCCACCTATTCCAGAGAAATGATGAAGTGGTACAGGGGCTGTCCACCGTAGTACAGTTCGAATTCGACTTCGGGCATTTCGTCCTGCAGCGCCTGGAGGATGTTCTGCGCCTCGGCCTCCGTAACCTCGGCGCCGTGGTAGAGGGTCACCAGGTCGGCACCGGTCGCCAGGGCGTTGACTACCTGACGTACGGCGTCCAGGAGGGTGGAGCCCTTGACGAGGTTGCCCTCGGCGATGCCAAGGTATTCTCCGGCGGCGATTTGCAGGCCGTTGAGGGCGGCGTCACGCACGGCGCGGGTGACCTCGCCCGTCTTGACGGCGGCCGCCGCTTCCTGCATGCGCTCGACGTTGGCCGCCAGGGATTCTTCGGGGTTATAAGCCAGCAGGGCGGCCAACCCCTGGGGGATGGTGGTTGTCGGAATAACCTCAATGTTTTTCTTGGCGATCTGCTTGGTCTGCAGGGCGGCGAGGATCACGTTCTTGTTGTTGGGGAGCACGATAACGTTGTCTGAAGGCACGTTTTCGGCGGCCCGGACGATCTCTTCCGTGCTCGGGTTCATCGTCTGTCCGCCGCTGACGACGGCGTCGGTGCCCATGCTGTCCATAATGCTGATGATTCCTTCGCCGAGCGCCACGGCCACGATGCCGATCGGTTTCTTGTCCTGTTGGAGCCTGGCGTGCTGTTCGCGCATGTTGTGGACCTGGATGTTGATCAGCGCGCCATGGCGGAGACCGGTCTCCAGGACGGTACCGGGATGATTGGTATGGATGTGGACCTTTAAGGTATCAGGTGTGCCGACGACCATCAGACAATCACCGAGACCCGTCAATTCCGAACGTAACGTATCGGGTACGAGGTCGGACCCCTTAACGATGAACTCGGTACAGTAGGCGAACTCGATATCGCCGTGATACTCCGCGGCGGGGACTGATTTAGGCTGTTCGACGCCGAAGTCGGGAGCCGCGTTCAGCAGTTCCCCGCTGGACATGCGGTTGCGGAAAGTCTGTAAAATGCCTTCAAAAATGACGACAAAACCTTTCCCGCCGGCATCGACGACACCCGCTTCTTTCAGAACGGGCAGGAGGTCGGGGGTTTCATTGAGGGCTAGCATTGCGTGCCGATAGGTATACAGGCTTAACCGGCGAAGGTCGCAACTCCGTTTGGCGGCGTAAACGGCTGCTTCAGCAGCGCGGCGGGCGACGGTCAGGATGGTTCCTTCGACGGGCTGTCCCACCGAGCGGTAGGCTGTTTCAGCGGCCTGCTGCAAGGCTCGTGCGATATCCGCGGTGGTTGCCGCAGCGTTTCCGGCCAGGCTCTCGGCGAAACCGTGCAGCAACTGGGACAAAATAACGCCCGAGTTGCCCCTTGCGCCTGAGAGGGCCCCTCTGGCGGCGGCCTCGGCCACGGCCGCGATGGAAGGCTCTTTGACAGTGCCTATTTCCTGGAGAGCGGCGATAAAGGTCAGGTACATGTTGGTTCCCGTGTCGCCGTCGGGAACGGGAAAAACGTTCAGCGCGTCGATTTCCTGGCGCAAGCGCGCCAACCTGGTGGCGCCCGCCGCCAAGACCTCTTGCAGTTGTGCTCCGTTAATGGTATTGACCGCCACAGGACAGCTTCTCCTTTCCTGCATGAGGTTTCGACCAGGCTGCCAGCATTTCCTCTTTGAGGCGGATAACTGTTAGAGTCACCGCTAATTTTAACTGGTGCTATAATATGCTTGACTTACTTAAATTGAGTTCTGGTGGTGAGGGCACCTGGCACAAAACAATACGGAAGAGCGGGCACTTCTGGTCAAGGTCCTCTTGAGCAGGAGCGCGAACCCCAACGACAGCCTGGACGAACTCGCCTCACTGGTGTCGGCGGCAGGGGCCGGCATTGCAAATCGCATTTTGCAAAGACGGGATAAGCCGGACCCTGCCTTTTACGTCGGCAAGGGGAAGGCCGAAGAGATCCGCCGGGAGTGTGAAGAGAAAGAGTGCGACCTTGTCGTCTTTGACAACGAGCTTACTCCGGCACAAGGAAGAAACCTGAAGGACGTCATCGGGGTGCGCGTGATCGACCGTACCCAGGTCATTCTCGATATCTTCGCCAGGCGCGCCAGAACAAAGGAAGGTAAGCTGCAGGTCGAGCTGGCCCAGTTGAACTACCTGTTGCCGCGCCTGACGGGTAAGGGAACCGAGCTGTCGCGGCTGGGGGGCGGCATCGGCACGCGAGGCCCCGGGGAAACCAAGCTGGAAACCGACAGGCGCCGCATCCGCAAACGCATCCAGGACCTTACGGAGGCGTTGGCGAGGGTACGCAAGCAGCGCGCGCTTCTGCGCCAGGCCAGGAAAGACGTCCCGCTGCCGTTGGTTGCCCTCGTCGGCTACACCAACGCGGGAAAGTCGACGCTGATGAACGCGCTCACGGGGTCGGAGGTGTTTGTCCAGGATATGCTTTTCGCGACGCTCGATCCTACGACCCGCCGGCTGAAGCTCTCCAACAACGAGGTCGTGCTGCTTACCGATACCGTCGGCTTCGTCAGCAGCCTCCCGCACCACCTGGTCGCTGCCTTCCGGGCGACCCTGGAGGAGGTGACCGAGGCCGACCTGCTGCTGCACGTCGCCGATGTATCCCACCCCGATGTTGAAAAGCAAATCGCGGCCGTCGACGAGGTCCTGGCGTCTCTGGGAGTGCTCGACAAACCAACAATCCTGGTCCTGAATAAAATCGATCGTATTCCCGATGCCGAGTTAATAGTGGCGGATCGTCCCACGGTTAAGGTTTCAGCCAGGGAAGGAACAAACCTGGACGTTTTGAAGGAAGAGATTGTCAAGGGACTGGCCTTGCGCCGGGTGGTGCGGACCTATACCGTCCCGTACGAAGACGGGCAGACGCTCTCGCTGCTGCACGAAAAGGGCGATGTCTTAGAGAAAGAGTACCTCGAGGAAGGCGTCAAGGTGATTGTCAGCATTCCGTGGTCGCTCTCGCAACGCCTTCCTCACTTATCCATCCGACGGTAGATACCAAAAGCACGGAAACTCTACCAAAAGTCCTTTCTGGGATGACCGGCGTCCTCATTCCATAGGCAAAAAGTCTTATCTTGGCGTCTCCGGGACAGGATTGCACGCCGTCTCCCCGAAGGTAACACCTGCCGAACATCCGTGAAAGGGCAGGTTAACCAGCCGGAAATGCCAAGATTGTTTTGGTTCATCATTTGCATAGTTACCGCGGTCGTACTGCTTTCAATCGGCCAGGGGCAGGTCGAAAGCGATACGCTGTGGCACATTAAGGCCGGCGAGTACATGCTGGAGCACGGCATTCTTAAGACCGACCCGTTTTCGTGGACGATGCGGGGGGAGCCGTGGTTCGCCCACGAGTGGCTGTGGGATGTCCTGGCGGCGTCGGTGTATCGGCTGGGCGGGTCAACCGGCGTCTGGCTATTTAATGCGCTGTGGGTGGGCCTGTTCGGCCTAAGTGTCTTTTTGCTCCTGCGTTCGCGCTGCTCCCTGCCGCGGGCGGCGCTGCTGTATGCGGCCGTTTTGTGTTCGAGCTCCGTGGCCTGGCACGCCCGCCCTCACGTAATGGCCCAGGGGCTGTTCGCCTTGTGGATGCTCGTCGTCCTGGCAGCCTGGCGGCACCCGAGGCTTTTGTACCTTTTGCCCGTTATCGAGGTGGTCTGGGCCAATGTTCACGGATCGGCGCCGCTCGGGCCCGTGATCTTGGCGGGCGCCTGGCTGCTGTCGGGCTTTGAGTGGCGCTGGGGCGTTCTGGAGTCCCTGAAGCCGGACCACGCAGTCCGGAGGACGCTCGGTATCACCGCCGTGTTAAGTTTTGCGGCCAGCCTCGTCAATCCTCACGGGGTTTTACTGTGGTGGTATGTCGTCGCCGCTTCGCAGCACCCCCTGATTAAGGAGTTCATCGCTGAATGGCAGTCTCCGAATTTTCACCACATAGACTTCTGGCCGATCATCCTCTTCGTTCTTGCGCTGTTTGGATTCTTGCTCAGGGGCAGGAAAGACCGCCGGCTGCCCGTTTTTGAAACCCTTTTGACCGGCGGGTTCTTCGTGCTCTGCATGCAGCAAATGCGCCACGTGCCTTATTTCTATTTCACGGCCGCCCTGGTGCTGGCCTCCCTCTGGGGCAAGGAACAGCCGGGGGACGAGGCTTTTCCCGACAGGAAGACCGGGGTCGCCGCGTTTCTCTGCGGGTTGCTCGTTCTTGCGGCAGGATACCGGTTCTTTCCGCCCACCTGGATGGCCGACAGGTCCGGCCGGAGCGATTTTCCCATCGCCGCCGTTGACTATCTCCAAGACAAGGGACTCGGTCATTCCCGCCTTTTCAACGACTACTACTGGGGAGGCTACCTCATCTGGAGGAATATGTCCCCGTTCATCGACAGCAGGGCCGACATGTACGCCTTTAACGGGGATGTTTTTAAGGAGTATTTCGGCTTTACGCTTTCCAATCCTCAGAAGCGCAACAGCCTGGGCTTGAAACAAAACCCCGGTTTTTATCTGGACAAGTACGCCGTCGATGCCGTATTGACCCATAACGGTTCATCGCTTGACTGGTACATGGAAGACCGGGGCGGTTGGCGTGAGGTTTATCGGGACGACAAAGCGGTGATTTACGTTAGAAAAGAGGCGAGAAGATGAGCTATGTCCTTGCTGTTTGCGCGGTTCTCCTGGGGACGTCGGGTCAGGTGCTGTGGAAGCTGGGAGTCGGTTCCAAGGCTTACGGCCTCAGCGCGCTGCTTTCGCCGGCGGTGCTGGGCGGGTTTGTTTTGTACGGCCTGTCGGCCCTGGTATGGCTGAAAGTGTTGTCGAAGATGCCTTTGTCTGTCGCGTATCCCCTGTTGGCGCTCAATTTTATTCTCGTTCCTCTCGCCTCGTCGCGATTCCTCGGCGAACCGTTTACGGCGGCCAAACTGCTGGGCGCGATACTGATTGTGACCGGGATCGGCGTTGCAGCCAGGTGATTAACATTGGAAAGGATGAGGGTCTTGGAACTGAGCATCGTCGTTCCGGCCTACAACGAAGAGAAGCGCCTGCCCGGGTGTCTTGATGCGTTAAAGGAGTTTTCTCGTTCGTGGCCTGCAGGCGTTGAAGTGCTTGTCGTTGATGACGGGTCGAAGGACGGGACGCGGCAAATCGCTCAAGCGGCGTCTCTTAGCTTTCATGAAGCGGGAGTGCGTTATCGAGTACTGCAGCACCAAAACAACCAGGGAAAAGGGGCGGCGGTACGAACGGGGATCCTTGCTTCAACCGGAAGCGTGGTTATCTTTACCGACGTGGATTTGGCCGCTCCTGTTTCCGAATTCGGCAAGCTCGTCCAGGCCATAGGCAAAGGCGCCGACGTGGCTGTCGGTTCGCGAGAAGGCGTGCGGCGAACGCCGATACGCAAGGTAACCGCCGTTATCTTTCAAAGGTACGTTAAGACAATGCTTAAGCTGCCTTGCGTAGACACGCAGTGCGGGCTTAAAGCTTTTTCGGGCCATGCAGCCAGGGCACTGTTCGGCTGCTTGACATGCAAGGGGTACGCCTTTGACGTCGAGGTTCTTGCCCTGGCAGTCAAGCTTGGTTATCACATCGAGCCCGTCCCTGTCGAGTGGAGGGAGATGCCTGGCTCCAAGGTTAATGTTTTCGGCCAGGGCATTAAAATGGCTAAAGAAGTGGCTCAAATCCGCAAAAGAGTCTGTTACGCTTCTATTACCATGTCTGAGGGTATCCAGGTAATCGGGTCTGTGAGGGTTGTAAAATAGTGTCTGATGACGACGTATAGCTCCTCGAGTGCTTGACTTAAGCTCATATTTTCGCTAATATAGGAAGAGTGAAACGCCGGGATGTAGCTCAGCTTGGCTAGAGCGCACGGTTCGGGACCGTGAGGTCGCAGGTTCAAATCCTGTCATCCCGACCATTTTTTCAAGAACTTAAGTGCCTTAGTTCACAATAAAAATAATTTCCAAGAGGGGGAGAGATTAGTGAAGCTGCTGATCATGGGACCGCCCGGCGGCGGCAAGGGGACCCAGGCCGAGTTTATCGTGAAGAACCTGAACATCACCCACATCTCCACCGGCGACATGTTCCGCGAGGCGGTAAAGGCCGGTACCGAGATGGGTAAAAAGGCGAAGGAATATATGGATGCCGGTAAGCTTGTTCCGGATGAGGTTGTGGTCGGCATGGTAAAGGACAGGCTGTCCCAGCCCGACTGCGCCAACGGTTTCCTGCTTGACGGCTTCCCGCGGACGGTCGCGCAGGCCGAAGCGCTGGACAAGACCCTTGATTCCATGGGCATTAAGCTGGATGCCGTGTTGAACATCGCCGTTCCGAGAGAGAAGCTGGTTGCGCGCCTGACCGGCCGGCGTGTCTGCCGCAGTTGCGGTCAGAGCTACCACGTCCTTTTCAACCCCCCGCAGGTAGAGGGCAAGTGTGACAAGTGCGGCGGCGAGCTCTACCAGCGCAGCGACGACACCGAGGCGACGGTGAACAACCGCCTGGACGTCTACGAAGCGCAGACCCAGCCCCTTATCGATTATTACCAGGCGAAGGGCCTCCTCCGCGAAGTCAACGGCGACCAGCCGATTGCCAAGGTGACCGAGGATGTCCTTGCCGTTTTAAAGAAGTAGTTATTCAGGGATAAAAGCCCGGGTGCGAACCCGGGCTTTTTGCGCATATATTCCGCTCTGCGCTGGCCGACGCTGCAACAGTATTAAATGAGAGGTGTTCGACTCCTTGCGTATCAGTATCCCCGACAGGGGTGAACTCGAACTTAAGGCCGCCGTCTTCGACTATAACGGGACGCTGGCCGACGGCGGTCGGCTGGTCGAAGGCGTCCAAGACAGGCTCATAATGCTGAGCAGGACCTTGGATATCTATGTGATCACGGCCGACACGTTCGGTACCGTACGACAGACGCTGGCCGGCCTGCCGGTGCAGGTGGTCGTGCTGGACGTCGAGCCCGGCGGTCCTGCTAAAGAAAAGTTTGTGCACAGCCTGGGAGCGTCCGTGGTGGCCGCTTTCGGCAACGGCGCCAACGATGCGCTGATGCTCAAGGCGGCGGGGCTCGGCGTCGTCGTGCTCGGAGACGAGGGAGCCGCGGCGGAGACCCTGCTGAATGCCGACATCGCGGTAAGCACGATCACCCGGGGCATCGACCTGCTGCTTGACCCGCGACGCCTCGTCGCCACTTTAAGGCGGTAATGCTTGAGCTGGATTTGCTTTTTACCCCAAAAACTGATACTAATTAACTAACCAGGGTTGTATCTTTCCCGGTCAGCGTTAGGAGGTGCATCGTATTGAATCATAAGGTGGTGGAACGCAGGTGCATGCTTTGCGGCAGGACGTTTGTGATTGAAAGTCTGGAAGATGTGGGGGAGGATGACGATCTTTTTCCTCAAGAAAAAAAGAAATCCACTTCGGTCTGCGAGCTCTGCCAGGCTAAACTCCAGAAGGAGGCCAAGGGGGCTCAGAAGATTCCCAAGCCGATATAGCGGGCAGGGGGCTTGAGATTGGCTGCTTGACAATTAAGGAGGGTATCATTTGCTAAGAAAGCATTTCTGGCTGGTCGCTTTGCTCGCGGCCTTTTTCTTATTCTCCCTCGCAAGCGGGGGAGCCAGGCTGATAACCGATTGGTTCTGGTTTGACGCCCTCGGCTACGCGCGCGTTTTCCTGACCATTATCGCGTCCGACATCGCCATCCGGGTTATCGTGGGCGCCGGCTTTTTCATCTTCCTTTTTCTCAACCTTTTGTTCACCAGGAGGGTTATCCTCGAACGCGAACCGGTTTTCGTCGAGGACAATGTCATTTCCATCAATGTTAACCAGTGGAGGAACCTGATTAACGCGCGTACGCTCGGCTGGTTCTTCCTGATGGTTTCTGTAGCCATGGCCTATCTTTTCGGGTTGGCGGTAGCGGGTGACTGGGTGATCTGGCAGCAGTTTGTCCACGCTACTCCTTACGGCGCCTCCGACCCCGTTTTCGGGAAGGACATCGGGTTCTACCTCTTCCAACTGCCGTTCTATGTTTTCCTTTATAACGTCCTTTTCTGGGGAACTGTGTTGACCACCCTGTTGGCGGGCCTGGTCTATGCCATTGCCAGTCCCTTCCGCGGTATTGTAAGCGTGCTGACCCATCCCCGCGCCAGGCTACACATTTCGGGCCTTCTCGCCCTGATCCTCATCGTGAAGGCTTTCGGCTACAAGCTCCAGCAGTACACGCTCCTGTACTCGCCTACAGGGGTGGTTTACGGCCCGGGGTACACCGATATCCACGCCCATTTGCTCGCCTACAAGGTCCTTCTCGTGCTTGCAGTCCTCACGGCGCTCGTGCTCCTCGTGAACATCCGGCTGCAGCGTGTTTCGCTGGTTATCTACAGCGTCGTGGGGCTGATCGGGGCTTCCTTCGTGCTCAACGTGATTTACCCGGCGGCGGTGCAGAAGTTTGTCGTCGAACCCAACGAGTTCAATCGTGAAAAGCCTTATATCGAAAGGAACATCGCCTTGACCAGGGAGGCTTACGGGCTTGACAACATCGAGACGAAGGACTTTCCCGCCGGCAAGGTTTTGACGGGTGAAGACATCGAGGAAGCGGGCGATACGATCCGCAACGTCCGCCTGTGGGACTGGGAGCCCTTGAAGTCTACCTACAGCCAGCTCCAGGAAATCCGCCTTTATTACGAATTCAAAGACATCGACGTAGACCGTTACTTTATCGACGGGCAATACCGCCAGGTCATGCTCGCGGCCCGGGAACTGAACCAGGACCAACTGAGCGGGCAGGCGCAGACGTGGATCAACAAGCGCCTCAAGTACACCCACGGATACGGTGTCGCTGTGAGTCCCGTCAACGAGGTGGTTGCGGATGGGCTGCCGAATTTCTTTGTCAAGGACATCCCCCCCGTTACCGCGACCCCCGACTTGCAGATCGCCAGACCGGAGATTTACTTCGGCGAGGATACAGAAGAATACGTGATCGTTAATACGAAGACCGACGAGTTCGACTACCCCAAGGGTGACGAGAATGTTTACTGCCAGTACCAGGGCGATGGCGGCGTCAAAGTCGGCTCCATTTTTAAGCGGGCGCTGTTTGCGCTGGCTCTTGGCGACTACAAGCTGTTGCTTGCCTCTGACGTGACGGGAGACAGCCGGATAATGTACTACCGCACTATTCAGGAGCGCGTCCCCAAGATCGCCCCGTTCCTGGAGTATGACTCCGACCCCTACCTCGTTATCGACGAGGGCAAACTGTTCTGGATGTGGGATGCCTACACAACCTCGGACATGTTCCCCTATTCCCAGCCTTTTAACGGGCGGGTGAACTACATCCGCAACTCCGTGAAGATTGTGGTCGACGCTTACAACGGAGACGTGGCTTTCTACATCGCCGACGGCAACGACCCGGTGATCAAGACCTGGGCCAAGATTTTCCCGGGTACCTTCAAGCCCCTGGATGAAATGCCGGCCGGACTTAAGGCCCATATCCGTTATCCCGAGGACATGTTCACGATTCAAACGGACATGTACGCCGTCTATCACATGCAGGACCCGCAGGTCTTTTACAACAAGGAAGACAAGTGGAACCCGGCTACCGAGTTCGTTGAAGGCAAAGAGCAGCGGATGGCGCCGTACTACACGATCATCAGCCTGCCCGGTGCAAAGAAGCCCGAGTTTATTATGATCAACGCCTTTACGCCGCAGAATAAAAAGAATCTGATCGCCTGGATGGCGGCGCGGGCCGACGGAGACAATTACGGCAAGATCCTGGTCTACGAGATGCCGAAGCAGAGCCTGGTTTACGGCCCGATGCAGGTTGAGGCGCGCATCAACCAGGATACCTTGATCTCCCAGCAGTTGACGCTTTGGGACCAGAAAGGCTCGCAGGTCATCCGCGGCAACCTGCTGATCATTCCGATCAAGGATGGCATCCTATACGTCCAACCGATTTACCTGCGGGCGCAGCAGAGCAAAATGCCCGAACTCCAGCGGGTGATCGTGGCCCACAACAACCGCGTGGTGATGGAGCCTACGCTCAAGCAGGCGCTGAACGCCGTATTCGGCGAGGTTACCATGCCTGCCGGCACGGTGACGCCCGCAACCGGGCAGAAACCACCGGCCGTTTCGGGCAATGAAAGCATCCCGGCGCTCATTGAGCGCGCCAACCGCCTGTACGACGAAGCCCAGGAAATGCTCAAGGCGGCCGACTGGGCCGGATACGGGGCCAAAATGCAGGAACTTAAGAATGTCCTAAGCGAACTGGCTCAGCGCGAAGGCGGAGCTTAGGATGCCGTTTTAAACGGCCACCGGTATTTACGCCAAGCGAGGAACGGTTTCGTACGAGGTGATTTGAGATGGAACAAGCGTCTGATTCCGGCATTAAGAGAATAGGGGTGTTAACCGGGGGCGGGGACGCTCCCGGTTTAAACGCCGTTATCCGCGGCGTGGTTAAGACGGCGGTCTATTATTACGGGCTCGAAGTGATCGGATTTGAAGACGGTTTCGGCGGCCTGATCGAGGACCGGGCCCGGCCCCTGACGCCCCGGGACGTTATGGGTATCCTGCCCCGCGGGGGCACAATTTTGGGAACGACCAACCGTGACAACCCGTTCCATTACCCGGTGGTGGAAAACGGAGAAAGGGTCTTCAAGGACGTTTCCGACCGCGTGGCCGTCAACCTGGCCAACCGTGCCGTGGACGCCCTGATCGTCATCGGCGGGGACGGCAGTCTGACGATTGCGAAGGAATTGGGAGACCGGCTCAACATCAAGGTCGTCGGCGTGCCCAAAACCATTGACAACGACCTGTCCGCCACCGATCAGACCTTTGGTTTCGATACCGCCTTGAACACGGCGATGGAAGCGCTGGACAGGCTCCACACCACCGCCGAGTCGCACCACCGCATCATGATTCTCGAAGTGATGGGGAGGTACGCCGGGTGGATCGCTCTGGCCGCCGGACTCGCGGGCGGGGCGGACTGCATTCTGATCCCGGAAATCCCCTTCGACATCCATAAGGTGATCGCCAAGATCCGCGCCCGCCGCGGGGTCGGGAAGCGCTTCAGTATCATCGTGGTTGCCGAGGGCGCCAAACCGGTGGGCGGCGAGATGGTTGTGAAGAAAAGGGTCGAGGACAGCTTTGAACAGATCCGCCTGGGCGGCATCGGCGAGCGGGTAGGCGCGCAGATCGAGGATATCACCGGCATCGAGACGCGCGTAACCGTCCTCGGGCACCTGCAGCGGGGCGGCTCGCCCACGGCCTTTGACCGCCTTCTGGCCAGCAGGCTTGGCGCCGCAGCGGTAAACCTGGCGGTGCAAGGACGTTTCGGCGAGATGGCTTGCCTGCGCTCGATGCGTGTATCCTCCGTCCAGTTGGCGGAAGCCGTCGGCGAGATGCGCAGGGTTCCCCTGGATTCCGACCTCATTCTGACCGCCCGGCAGTTGGGAATCTGCCTGGGCGACTGATGGAGAAATAAGAGCAAGAAATGGCTGACAAGTATGAACTGTTGATTCTCGGCATAGGCAATATCCTTCTCGGTGACGAAGGCTTCGGCGTGCATGTCGTAAGGGAGCTCGAAAAGTACGACCTGCCTTCCGGCGTAACCGTAATGGACGGCGGCACCGGCGGGGAAGACCTGGTTTTCTGGATTGAGGACGCCGAGCGTTTGATCGTCGTTGACGCTATCGATGCCGGCGCCGAACCTGGTACCCTGTTCAGATTCAGGGATGGTGACCTCGATCTGGCTTCCGTCGAGCGCCCGCTGTCGCTTCACGACAGCAGTTTTGTCAATGTCTTGCAACTGGCCAGGCTAAGGGGTTGCCTGCCCGAAACAACCGTCTTTGCGGTACAAGTCGAGAGTATTGATTGGGGACTGGCCCTGACCCCCCGGGTCCAGGAGGCTGTGCCCCGGGTTATTAAGGCTATAGAACTTGAGCTTTCCGCAATAATGAGTTAAACTTTACAAGGAGGCATGTATCCATGCCCCACCTTGGCATTCCCGAACTCATCCTCATTCTGGCAGCAATACTGATTTTCCTGGGGCCAAGCCGGCTGCCCCAGCTTGGAAAAGCCCTCGGCAGGACTGTCAGCGCGTATAGGAATGAGACACGGGACGACTCTGTTCCCGCAGAGAGGGTAGACAAGACCGCGGCCGCGGCCGGGAGGACGGCAAGGTCGGGTGCGAGCGGCAAAGGATGGATGCACGACCTGTTGCGGAAAATGCTGCCGGCGCTGCCCGGTTACCTTTTCAGGATGTTTGTCCGCCGGGGCGGCAGGTTTTTTTAAAAAAATAAATAATTAGTCAACTAGGGAAGGGAGGCGGAATTTAAAACTTAACAGGCTGAGTGGGACCAGTCTTAGGGAGAGAAGAGGGTTCTGCTTCGGAACAAGATGGGAGGAAAATCAGGCATGAGAAAACTTTCACGGCGAGAGTTTATCCAAGCGTGTGCCGCTTCGACCGCGGGTCTGAGCCTCATGTCTCTGCTCGGGCCGCAGATCACAGACGCGCTGGCCGAAATGGCAGACGGCAAGCCCCCCGTCATCTGGCTGCAGGGGGCCAGTTGCACCGGCTGTTCCGTATCGCTTTTAAACAGCGTCGAACCGCCGATCGAAAAAGTCCTTTTGGACGTCATCAGTCTCCGTTATCATCCTAACGTATCCGCCGCTTCCGGTCACGACGTCGTCCACGTTCTCGAAGAAGTCGCCGCCAAACACCGCGACAACTTCTTCCTCGTCGTCGAAGGCGGCATTCCCCTGGGCGAAAAGGGTCACTACTGCACCATCGCCGAGAAAAACGGCAAACACCTTACCATCCTTGACGCCGTCGCCAAAATGGGCGAAGCCGCCAAGGCCGTCATCGCCGCCGGCTCCTGCGCCTCCTTCGGCGGCATTCCGGCGGCCCGGCCCAACCCGACCAGCGTCGTCGGTGTTTCCCACGTCGTCAAAAACAAGCCGGTCATCAACATCGGCAACTGTCCCATGCACCCCGACCACTTCCTGGGCACCGTCGTCTACGTCCTCACCTACGGCGAACTGCCTGAGCTGGACAAATACAACCGGCCCAAAATGTTCTACCCGATGCCCATTCACGACAACTGTCCGCGGCGGCCCATGTTCGAGGCCAACCAGTTCGCCCTCCAGCCCGGGCAGGAAGGCTGTTTAGCCCTTTTGGGCTGCAAGGGCTTCATCGCCATGAGCGACTGCCCCAAGCGCAAGTGGAACGGCGGGACCAACTGGTGCATCGATGCCGGGGCGCCCTGTCAGGCCTGTTCGGAGCCCGAGTTTCCCGACGACGTCAGCCCGCTTTACGGCTGGATGCCTGTCAAGGGCAAACTCGAAGCTTTTACCAAGTAAGGGGGTGGAACATTAAATGGCACAGAAAATCCTTGTCGATCCCGTAACCAGAATCGAGGGTCACCTGGGCATCGAAGTTGAAGTCGAAAACGGTAAAGTCATCGACGCCAAAGCCTCCGGCACCCTCTTCCGGGGCCTGGAGATGATCCTGCGGGGCCGCGACCCGCGTGACGCCCAGCACATCATGCAGCGCATCTGCGGCGTCTGACCCATCTCCCACGGCATCAGTTCGGTGCTAAACCTAGACGACGCCTTCGGCATCCTGCCGCCCAAAAACGGGCGCATCTTGAGAAACCTCATTCAGGCGGCCAACTACGTCCAGTCGCACATCCTGCACTTCTACCACCTCGCGGCCTTGGACTACGTCAAGGGCCCCGACACCGCGCCCTTCATCCCCCGTTACGAAGGGGATTACCGGCTGCCCAAGGACGTTAACGACATGGCCGTCGGCCACTACATCCAGGCTCTGGACATGCGCAAAAAAGCGCACCAGCTCCTGGCCGTCTTCGGCGCCAAGGCGCCGCACACCACCGTCTTCATTCCCGGCGGCGTCACCTCCCTCGTCACCGCCGAAAAAGTCGACCAGTTCGTCAAACTCCTGGACGAACTCATCGCCTTCGTCGACAACGTCTACATCCCCGACGTCCTTGCTGTCGCCGGCATATACGACGACTGGTTCGGCATCGGCGCCGGCTGCAAAAACCTCTTAGTGTGGGGCGTCTTCCCCCTCACCGACGAAAAGGACCTTGACGGCCAGCAGCAGTTCATCAAGCGCGGCCGTTACACCAACGGCGAGTGGGCGCCCGTCGACCCCCAAGAAGTTACCGAGCATGTCATGTACTCCCGTTTCGAGTCCAAGACCTCCAAGCGGCATCCCAGCGAGGGCATGACCGTGCCCGAGCCTCACAAATCCGGCGCCTACTCCTGGCTTAAAGCCCCGCGTTACGCCGACCTGCCGCACGAAGTCGGTCCGCTGGCGCGCATGTGGGTCAACAAAGAACCCGGCACCCTGGGCCTGGGCGACAAAGCCTTCTCCGTCCTCGGCCGGCATTACGCCCGCGCTGTCGAGTGCTCCCTCGTCGCCCACGCCATGAAAGAATGGGCCGCCCAGCTTGAGCCCGGCCAGCCCTGCTTCACCCCGCACGACATTCCCAAGGAAGCCAGGGGGCAGGGCCTCACCGAGGCCCCGCGCGGCGCGCTCGGCCACTGGATCGAGATCAAGGACCACATTATCCACAACTACCAGGCCGTCGTGCCCAGCACCTGGAACATCTGCCCGCGTGACGACAACGGCGTCATGGGCCCGCTGGAGCAAGCCCTGGTCGGCACCCCGGTGAAAGACCCGAACCAGCCGATCGAACTCGTGCGCGTGGTCCGCTCCTTCGACCCGTGCATCGCCTGCGCCGTGCATCTGCTGAGGGTGAAGGGCCACAAGAAGGAAGCGATGTCCTTCCGGATCTAAAGAACCGGCGCAGCAGTGTAGAATGGTGGAAAAGCCCCCTAACGTACAGTGATCAGGGGGCTTTCCCTTTTTATCGCAAGAAGGAAATGCGATTTGACCGGCGAAATCTGTTGTGGTATCGTGGACTATGGTAGTTCTCCAGTCAACGAAGCAGGGAGGGGTAGGATTGTTTCCTCATATCGGTGTTCCCGAACTGATTATTATTCTTGTCGTGGCCCTTGTAATCTTCGGTCCGAAGCGGCTGCCGGAGGTCGGAAGATCGCTGGGCAAGACCATCAACGAGTTCCGCCGTTCCTCACGGGAAATGGTCGGCGACGTAACCTCCAGTGTTCAGGACGTCAAGCACGAAATCGAGAGCGTCAAGGAATCCGTATCCGCTTCGCCGGAGACCAAAGCAAAAGGAAACGAGACAGCCAAAGAAGCCAAAGAAGCCAAAGAAGCCAAAGAAGGTTAAGACCTTTGTTGCCCAGTGAAGGGAGAGGAGCGCATGTTTCCACGGATCGGCATGCCGGAACTGATTATTATCCTTGTGGTGGCCCTGATTATTTTCGGTCCCGGAAAACTTCCGGAGGCCGGCAAGGCCCTTGGCAGAACGATCAAAGAATTCCGTAAATCTTCTCGGGACTTGGTGGACGAGGCGCAGGAAGCCATTCAGGATGCCGAGGAAGTAAAGGCCGCGGATTCCGGCAAGAAGCCGGAGCCGACCAACAAGGCTTAAAGTCAGCCCAGCTCCATCATGCCCCCAAAAAGGGACTCAGGTTTTTGGGGGCTGTTGAAAAACTTCGCCTGGCAATAAGGAAGTTAGATGCCGGATGCCGGACTTGAAGAAATCCGCAAGGCGGATTTCTAAGAATTTAAACTTGGCGATCGCGGAGCGATCGCTTCTAGGTCAGACCTCTGATCTCAGGCTTCCGACATCTTTTCTAGTACGCTCTGCCGCTGGCCCTTCGCCTTCCGCGCTATGCTCGTTTTTGAACAGCCCTTGGTTTTTGAACATCCCCTTTTCAGCAGGCCCTTAAAGGGGGTTCTTGTTTGATTGGAGGCGGACGAATGGCAAGGAACCCGGAGAAAGAGTTATCGATTTATGACCACCTCGGCGAACTCCGCCGCGTTATCATCGTATCCCTCCTCGCGACGGTGGCTATGGCCGGCGTCTGCTACACCTTTTCCGACCGTATCATGGCCATCCTGCTGGAGCCCGTTACCGAACAGGGCTACAAGATCGTCTTTGTCGGCGTGACGGAAGCCCTGTTCACAAAGATCAAGTTGAGCTTGTTCCTCGGCTTTATCGCGGCGATGCCGGTGACGCTGCAGCAGGTCTGGAGTTTTATCGCTCCGGCGCTGCGGAAAGAGGAAAAGAAGTTTGCCGCCCTTTTTGTTTTCGTGTCGTTTATCCTGTTCGTTGGCGGTGTTCTCTTTGCCTTTTTTGTCGTTTATAAGATGGGGGTCAAGTTCCTCCTGCAGTTTGCCGGGCCGGAGCTGGTCCCGATGCTGACCATCGGCAACTATATCTCTTTTACCATTTCCTTCCTGGTTCCTTTCGGCTTGGTGTTTGAGCTGCCCCTGGCGAGCTTTTTCCTTTCCAAGATGGGGATTTTAACCCATGCGCTGCTGGCCAAGAACAGAAAGTACGCCTTCCTGGGAATACTTGTCATAGCTGCCGCCATCACCCCTACGCCCGACCTTTTGACGATGTCCTTCATGGCCGGGCCGATGTACCTGATGTACGAATTGAGCGTATGGATCACCCGGATGGTCGAAAGGGGCAAGGCGCGCAAGGCCAGGGAAGAAGCGCTGGCCGAGGAACAAGAGATGGGGGTATACCAGGGCTCGTAAGGGCTTTTTAGGGACCCTTGCCGAGCCCGGCTGCACTTAGCTTTAAGGAGGAACGCAGGGGAGAATGGCAAGAAAGAAGATCAGCATCATCGGTGCGGGGTTTGTCGGCGCTACGGCGGCCCACTGGGCGGCCAGCAAGGAACTGGGGGACATCGTCCTGGTCGATGTCGTGGAAGGTATCCCGCAGGGGAAGGCCTTGGATTTGATGGAGGCCGCGCCAATCGAGGGATATGACTGCAACATTATCGGCACTAACGATTATGGCGATACAGCAAATTCAGACGTTGTCGTCATTACGGCCGGTATTGCGCGCAAGCCGGGGATGAGCAGGGACGACCTCCTGAGCGTTAACGCCAAGATTGTGCATACGGCGGCGGCTGAATGCGCCAGATATTCGCCCGACTGTATTATCGTTGTCGTCACCAATCCCCTGGACGTGATGTGCAGCGTGGCCTTAAGGGCCAGCGGATTCCCACCGCATCGCGTGGTGGGCCAGTCCGGGATTCTGGACAGCGCCCGTTTCAGGACTTTCATCGCCCTCGAACTCGGGATCTCCTTCAAAGATGTTACGACAATGGTCCTGGGCGGCCACGGCGACCACATGGTGCCGATGATCCGGTACACCTATGCCGGCGGCATCCCTATCGAAAAGCTCATCCCCCGCGACCGGATCGAGGCGATGGTGGAACGGACGCGCAAGGGCGGCGGGGAGATCGTAAACCTGCTGAAGACCGGCAGCGCCTACTATGCGCCGGGGGCTGCGGCCATCCAGATGGTTGAGGCCATCGTTAAGGACAAGAAGCGTATTCTCCCGGTAGCCGCCTACCTCAACGGGGAATACGGCGAGAAGGATATTTACGCCGGAGTGCCGGCGGTTCTTGGAGCAAACGGTGTGGAGCGCATCATTGAGCTTGATCTCACCGAAGAAGAGATGGCAACGTTAAAGAACTCCATCAACGCAGTCCGTGAAGTCCTGGGCAGACTTGATCTGGCATAGTACGGGTTCGTAAGTCTCAACGAAAACAGCCCTGTGGGTGGATGCCTGCAGGGCCTATTATTTTACATCCCTATAAAGTTTTCGCGTTGAGCCGCCGATAAAAACAGCAAAGTGCAAACTTAATACTCCGCTCAGGGCAAAGCCACCGAAAGGTGGCGGCGCAAAGCTAAAGGGGCTAAGGCAGGGGAACCTGCTACGCCAGCCAGTTGCCGGTAAGCTTGTTCAAAGCCTGCACGTCAATTGGCGAGCAGGCTTCTTTATTGTTCGGGGGAATCTTGATGAGAGTCAGCCGCGAGAGTGCTTTTTGGCTTTTGGTCTTAGTGACTTGCATCTGCTGCGTTATCATTCCGGGAGCAGCCGATGCGGCGTACTCTGTCGGCTTTAAATCTGCGGCTATCGAAATCACTTCCCCGAGCCGGAACCTGACGGAGTTGAGCGGCGACCTGACGGTTACCGGTAAGACCGATTTACAGCAGCTATGGCTGGCGGTAAGAGGTCCCGGCGGCGAGATCGAGACCTACCCGGTTGATCCCGAAGAGGGAAGCTTCACACGGACGATCAGCCTTCGTTTCGGCCAGGGTATTTACACGATCTGGGCAGGGGACAACCCGCGGAAGTTTGACGGCACCGTCAGGTTTCAGGTCATCAACAAGGCCGGGGAGGATAACAGGTATCTTGCTCCCTCCGCTTATATTGATTCAGCCGATCAGAACATCGTGAAACTTGCGGCCGCCGTTACGGCAGGTTCCAAAACGAGCGCGGAAAAGGCCAGGGCGATCCACGATTGGGTTGCCGCCAACATCGGCTATGATACCGGCCGTCTTGCTTCCAAGGATTTGAGCCTGTCTCCCGCAAGCAGCACGCTCGAGGCGCGCCAGGGGGTCTGCAGCGGGTACGCCTTCCTGACCGCGGCGTTGGCCCGCGCGGCCGGACTGGAGGCACGCGTGGTTTACGGGCAGGCCGGGAGCGATTCCTGGGAACGCCAGTTTCACGCCTGGAACGAGATTAAGGTCGACGGCCGCTGGGTGCCCATGGACACCACGTGGGACGCAGGATACGTGAAAGACGGCAAGTTCGTGCGCAAAACGGGGGATCGGTACTATGACAACGCCGAGCTCTTTGCTAAAACCTACCTGGTCGACAGCTACGCTGTCTATTAGGTGGTAAGAAAAGGCCGGAGGACAAGTACTTCGATACAGATCCCAAGGCCGATATTTCTGGTGAAAGTTGTAGTGGACAAACAGTTAAAACAAAGATAAAATTCTTGGTGAAAGCGGGAATTTGCAGGAAGCCGGATTGGTTTTCCCAACGGGGAGCAGTGCACGTGGCTGGTGAATGGGTACCTGAATTACCGCGGAACGGTCAAGGCAACCGACCTTAAGTCAAGGTCGGTTTGATATTTTGTCCTTTTGTTTTATCTTTGAGGAGCAGGAGATTAATGCAAGATAAGACCGATCAAAGCCTTGCCGGAACGGCCTCCCGGGGGACCGGCAGGCAAACAAGGTGTCTTTGCAACAAGCTGATTTGTGTGGTCAACGGCGACGATATCGAAATCAAGTGCAACAAGTGCAAACGACTGGTAACCATCCGCACGAAGGGTATTGTAGCTGTGGAGTTCAAATAACGAACTCTCCCGGTTACCGATACGTTTAAGGATCTTTAGCTGAGGATTTGACGATGATCGACGTGCTTGTTATCCTGCTGGTCGGCATCGGCCTGGCCTGGGATTTGCGCACAAACCGTATTCCGAACTGGCTGACCCTGTCGGGAATGGCGGCCGGTTTGGTTATTAACGGGGTCCTCGGGAGTTGGCCCGGTTTGCTTTTAAGTGCCAAGGGGCTGCTGATCGGCCTGTTGATTCTTTTTATTCCGTTTGCCCTTGGCGGCCTCGGCGGGGGAGACGTCAAGCTTTTAGGCGCCATCGGCGCGCTCAAGGGGACCGGATTTATTCTTTCGGCGGTGCTGTTGACCGCTCTCTGGGGCGGAGCAGTGGCTTTACTTGCTCTCATCGTCAGCAAGCGCTTCAAACGCCTGAACGATTTTCTTGTAGGGGTAAAACTGTTTGTCTACACCAGGGGGAAGATCGGCTACGACGTGATGCTCCCGAACGAAGAGGTCAAGGCGAAAGACCGCCTGGCCGTTCCTTACGGCATTGCCATTTTCCTGGGCACGGTTTCGGCTTATTTCATAACCCTGCCACTTCCCGCGTAAGGTTTGACTGAGTTGCGTGCAGAAATACTTGCCAGGAATAATTGCCCCTTTTGGACTTGAAAGTCTGGAGAGTTGAGATGTCCGGAAAAAGAATGCTGGTTATCGTTCTCAGCGGTTTATTGATGACAGCGGGGGTATTGCTGATGCTTTACCCTTTTTTTACCGATGTCCGCGCCTGGCTTTACCAGCGGCACGCCCTGGAGCGGATGGAGTCAGTCGAGCTGGTGCCTGGTGTAGCAGGCAGCGTCCGGCAAGAAACCGGGCTTACGGAAAACCCTGTCGTTGGTGACGGCGAACCAAAGGGGGAGGAGAAGAAACCAGCGCCGGCTCCTCCGCCGCCTCCTTTACCGGCGGTATTCGTAATAGAGATCCCTAAGATAGGGCTGAAAGCAGCCGTTGCGAAGGGAACGACATCATACGTGCTGAGCAGGGGACCGGGATGGTATGAGCACTCGGCGATGCCCGGAGAGGGAAACACAGCGGTCGCGGCACATAGGAACATGTACGGTTCGTGATTTCGCAAGATAGACCGGCTGGTTGCCGGTGACCGGATCCTCATTAAGAAGGGTACCGAACGTTTTGTGTACGAGGTCGAGTTTGTCAAGGTGATAGCCGCTAATGATTGGAGTGTTATCCAGCCAACTGATTATTCGGCGTTGACGTTAACGACGTGTCACAAATCGGGCAAGGAAAACCGCCTGGCTGTAAGGGCCAAGTTGGTTGAGAATTAGCAGCCATGATTATGCAACCGGCCTCAGATTTTAGGCCGGTTTTTTTGTTTGCCTTGTGTCAAGAAAGATCCGCCGAGAGGTACGAAAGGGGTTTATTTTCACTAAAGGGTGGCGGCTCTTTTCATGCACAATTATAATAAATTTAGCAATTAATATATAAATTTCATGTATTGTTAGATTAATTGTCGAAAGGATAGCTTTTCCGTCTGGCATATATTTACCGCCAGTAGGTTTCTGCCGAAATTACTTATAGTCCGGGATATTAACGATAAGGTGATCTGATGGCGAAACTTCAGCCGAGCCGTAATTTCCTGGGGACCAAGCTGGTTGAGGCCGGCATTATTACGCAGGATCAGCTTGAGGAGGCGCTTAAGAGCCAGGTTATCAGGGATGGTGACAAGGGCCTCCTGGGCCGTACGCTGGTCAAGCTGGGGTATTGCAGCGAGGACGACATCGCGCGGGTCATGGCCGAACGGGCCGGCGTGCCTTTTGTCAGCTTGGAGTCGTATACTATCGATTCGGCGGCCATGAGCCTGGTTTCCCCCGAGGTTGCCCGCCGTTACCGCGCCCTGCCCATCGGTTTCGACAACGGGCGGCTGGTGGTGGCGATGATGCGCCCCACCGACGTGATCGCCCTGGACGACCTGCGGATACTGACGGGATACGAAATCCAGCCGGTGGTTGTTCCGGACAGCGAGCTGGAGTCGGCGATCGACCGCTTCAGCCGCACCAACTCCGATGTCGAAACGGCACCCGAGGACGAACAGCAGGCGCCGGAAATCGTCACCGGTCCCGAGGAGTCCGCGGACAAGCCCGCCGTCAGCCTGGCCAACCTGATTTTCAGCCAGGCCGTAAACGCCGGGGCGAGCGACATCCACATCGACCCGCAGGAGAAGTCCATGCGCGTACGTTTCCGCCTGGACGGCGTGCTGCACGACATAATGCAGCCGCCGCGCAGGCTTCACCCGGCGCTGGTGTCGCGCATCAAGGTCCTGGCCAATATGGACATCGCCGACCGCCGCGTCCCGCAGGACGGGCGGATGACGCTGAGGATCGAAGGCAAGACCGTGGACGTCCGGGTCGCTTCGCTGCCGGCGGCCTACGGCGAGAAGCTGACCCTGCGTCTCCTCGACCGCTCGGCCAAGCTGATAACTTTGGAGAAACTGGGTTTTTCCCGCCAGGTCCTCGGGGCCTTCGAAGAGTTTTTGCGCCTGCCTTACGGGTTCATCCTGGTGACGGGACCCACCGGAAGCGGCAAGAGCACGACGCTGTACGCCGCGCTGGCGGCACTGAATTCCGTGGAGAAGAACATCATCACGGTCGAGGACCCGGTGGAGTACCGGCTCGACGGGCTGAACCAGATACAGGTTAACCCCAAGGCGGGACTGACCTTTGCCAACGGGCTGCGCTCCATCTTGCGGAGCGACCCGGATATCGTGATGATCGGCGAGATCCGCGACCAGGAAACGGCGCGGATCGCCGTGGAGTCGGCCCTCACCGGCCACCTGGTGCTGTCGACGCTACACACCAACGATGCCGCGGGAGCAATTACCCGCCTGTCGGACATGGGGATCGAACCCTTCCTTACGGCGTCATCGCTCGTTTGTGTTCTGGCACAGCGGCTGGTGCGCAAGCTGTGCCCCAACTGCAAGGAAGAGTACAGCTTAAGCCCGGAGGAACTGGCGAATATCCCCGATTTTCCGGCAGACCCCGCCGGCGGACCGGTCCGCCTATACCGCCCCAAAGGTTGCTTGCGGTGCAGCAGGACGGGATACAAGGGACGCACCGGCGTTTACGAATTGCTGCGCGTTACCGAACCGATCCGGCGCTTAACCCTGCAGAGGCGTTCGGCCTCGGAGATCAAGGACCAGGCGATCAGCGAGGGCATGGTCACGCTGCGCCGGGACGGAATGCTAAAGGTCAAGCAGGGTATAACGTCGCTGGAAGAAATAATGAGGGTGATCGTATGAGCGGCGATGGCGGCAAGGAAGTGCTCAGCATGGACCAGATCCTGATCGAGACGGTGCACCGCAAGGGCTCCGATCTGCACCTCACGGCGGGTTCCCCGCCGATCGCCAGGGTCTTCGGCGAACTCGTGCCCCTGGACTTTCGCCCGTTGACGCCGGCGGACATTACCAATCTCGTGATGCCCATCCTGGACCCCACCCATCGTAAACAGCTCGAAGAGGAATGGGAACTGGACTTCTCTTATTCAATACCGGGGGTAAGCCGCTTCCGGGGGAACATCATGCGCCAGCGCGGGACCCTGGCCGTGGCCTTTCGCGTGGTGCCGACGTTTGTTCCCGATCTCGAAGACCTGCGTCTGCCCGCGGCCGTCCGGGACCTGTGTTTCCTCCCGCGGGGCCTCGTGCTGGTCACCGGACCCACCGGCAGCGGCAAATCGACTACGCTGGCGGCTATGGTCAACCTGATCAACAGAGAGCGCAGCCTCAACATCGTCACCATCGAACAGCCGATCGAGTTTTTGCACAGCCATAAAAAGAGCATCGTCAAGCAGCGTGAGGTCGGCACCGACACCCATTCCTTCGCCAACGCTTTGCGCCACGTACTGCGCCACGACCCCGACGTAATCCTGATCGGAGAAATGCGCGACCTGGAGAGCATCGCCATCGCCCTTACGGCCGCCGAGACCGGCCACCTGGTGCTGTCCACGCTGCACACCCAGACGGCGCCGCTGGCCATCCACCGCATCGTCGACGTGTTTCCGGAGTATATGCAGAACCAGGTCCGGCAGCAACTCGCCGACTGCCTGCAGGGTGTCATCGCGCAGCAGCTTTTGCCGACTGCCGACGGCTCCGGCCGGGTGGTGGCCGTTGAACTTATGCTGGCCACGCCGGCGGTGCGCAACCTGATCCGCGAGAGCAAGGAACACCAGCTCTATACGGCCATGCAGACCGCCCGGGCGATGGGCATGTGCACGATGGACCAGTCTCTGGCCGATCTTTGCCAGCGCGGCTTGATCACGCGGGAGACCGCCCTGCTGCGCTGCGTGGACCGCGTGGAATTGGAGCGCCTGCTACAGCAAGGCTTTACCGGCGCGGCTGATCGTAACGGCCTGCAGGCCAAGAACTGGTTCTAATTCAGGAAACGGGGGTTGATGATGGGGCTTTTCGCCTACCAGATTATCGACCGTACCGGCAATACGGTGACCGGACGGATGGATGCCGAGCACGAGTTCGCTGTTGCTGCCCGCCTGCGCAGGCAAGGGTACACCGTCGTGGATGTAACCCCGGTAAAGGAATCGGCTATCCGCCAGTTTTTCACCTTTCGCCGCAATGTGAACATCGGGGAGTTGAGCCTCTTCAGCAGGCAGCTGGCCGCCATGCTGGATGCGGGCATTCCGCTGACCCGTTGCCTGAATACCTTGAGCAAGCAGGTTACGAACCCGACGCTGGCCCGGGCGGTGGCTGAGACAGCGCGCAACGTCGAAGCCGGGATGGGATTTTCGGACGCGCTGCGCGGCTACCCGGACATCTTCCCGGCGTTATATACCGATATGGTGCGCGCCGGAGAGGTCGGGGGCTCCCTGGAGGAAATCCTGCGCCGGCTTTCCGAGCAGCTCGAACGCGACAAGCAATTGCGGGACAGCATTCGTTCGGCCACCTTTTACCCGATGGTGGTGCTCTGCTTCGCCGGCCTGGTCGTGATGGGTATGATGTTTTTTATCGTCCCGATATTCGTCAAGTTTTTTCCGGCCGGCGCGGTCCTGCCCCTGCCGACAAGGGTACTGATGAGTGTTTCCGATTCCTTAAGACATTTCTGGTACCTGTGGTTTGCTGTTCTTGCCGCGGTCTTCTTTAGCGCGCGTTTCTACGTGCACAGCCCCGCCGGACGGCGGTCTTGGGACCGTTTAAAGCTTAAACTCCCGGTTATGGGCCCGCTTTTCCAGCGCACCGTCATCGCGCGATTCGCCCGTACCTTTTCCACCCTGCTTTCGGGCGGTATCCCGGTGCTGCAGGCCCTCGCGGCCGCCGGGCCCGCTTCGGGCAACGCGGTGATCGTCGAGGTGGTGGAACTGGCCGCCGAAAAGATCCAGGAAGGCAAGACCATCGCCGGCCCGCTGGAAGAGAGCGGCGTATTTCCGCCCATGGTCACCCAGATGGTGGCCGTCGGTGAGGAGACGGGCTCGCTGGCCTTGTTACTCAACAGGATCGCGGAGTTTTACGAGGCCGAGGTCGCGGCGATGGCGCGCGGACTCGTCGCCCTTGTCGAACCCGTTTTGATTATCATTATCGGCTGTATTATCGGCGGCATTATTATTTCGATGTACTTGCCCATTTTCACTGTCGTTACGCAGATCGGGAGGTAGTAGTGTATTCTAACAGCGCAACAGGCGGCGGAGTTCCAAACTTGGAAGATAGTATGAGAGCATACCTGGAGACAGGCAAGGAGCAGGATTTGGTGGCTGTGATGCAGGCGGGTCGCCGCTTGATCGAGCACTTCGCGCGGCTGCACGTCGGCGACCGTCCCGGCGAGGACGTGATCCAGGCCGGCTACGAGGGCCTGCTGAAGGCCGTACGACGGTTCGATCCAGGGAAGGGCGTTAAGTTCGCAACCTACGCCGCGCACTGCATCGCCGGAGAGATCCGCCACCACCTGCGGCGCGAGGCCGCCTTCGGCCGGCCGGGCTGGGTGGCCGAACTGCAGGCGCGCATCCATGCCGCGGCGGACGAACTGCTGCAGCGGACCGGAGAACCTCCGTCGATCAGCGAGATCGCGGCCGCCGTCAATGTCCGGGAGGACGGCGTGCTCGAGGCGCTGCGTGCCGGTATCGTTTCGCTGGACGAGATGGACCTGTCCCGGATTAAGAACCTGCGGTACGAAAGCTTCCGCTTGCCCATCGAAGACGTCATCGCCGTCCGGCAGGCGCTGGCGCGACTCGGCGATCTGCAACGTAAGGTGATCTACCTGGTCTTTTACCGTGACCTGACGCAAACCGAAGCCTCCAGGAAACTGGGCATCAGCCAGCGCAAGGTGTCGCGGATACTGAACAAAAGTCTCAGCCAAATGGCCGCGGCCTTGTCCTGAAGCGGGGGATGTGAGGCGGGGATGACGAGACGCTTGTCAATTGACAAACTGGCCGACCGCCGGGGCTTTACCCTGGTGGAAGTGCTCGTCGCACTGACGCTCTTAACCGTTGTTACGGTGGCCTTTGTCCCTCTCTTCGTCTACATCAGCGAGGGCTCGCAGGCCAACCGCGCGCGGCTCGTCGCCACCAAGCTGGCGGCCAATATAATTGAAGATATCCGTGCCCTGCCTTACAGTCAGGTGGGTCTCGCAGGGGGTAACCCTTCAGGGAATATTCAGCCGACGACGACGGTCACGGTCGGGGGGGTCAATTATACAGTTCAGACCAGGATCTGGTGGGTAAACGATCCGGCTGACGATTCGAGCGGGACCGATCCTATCCCCTATGATTACAAGCGGGTGAGAGTCAGTGTAAGCGCTCCGAGCGTCTTTACGGGGGAAGTGGTTCAGACTACGGAAATCCACACCCTGGTTTCCTTGGAGGGTGAGGAGGAGGCCTTCCCGGGGGGCAACATCCGCGTGCAGGTCTTGCGGGGATGGCGTACGACCCCGGGCGTAGACGTCCCGGTAGAGAACATCCGCGCCGAACTTTCGGCCGGACCCGATGCGCCCCAGACGAACTGGACCGACGAGGTTGGCCAGGTCCTCTTTGCCGTCCTCGATGAGGGAAGCTACACTGTTCAAGTCGACCCAAGCGATCAGGGAATGATGGTTCACCCCGCGCAGGCTCAGCAAACGGCCGAGGTCACCAGTGGAGTCACTGTCGAGCGTCTTTTCGAAATAGAGTTCCCATGCCACCTGGAGATCGAACTGCGAGACGCTTCGACAGGGAACCTGATCAATGTCCCAGGTACGCTGGTTCTTGAAACGCCGGAAACCGGCACGATCAGCAAGAACTTCACCGCCGAAATGGGGGGCGTCTTGCCCAAGGATTTCCTGGGCGACCTCTGGCCGGTCGGTGACGGTTACCTAGGAACACCCTATAACCTGACGGTAACAGCGGACGGCTATATTCCTTATGTGCTACTGCCTAAGCATGAGGCGGTTTGGGACGGTACTTTCGATGAACCCGGCCAGACGAAGAGCCTTATCCTGGAACTGATACGAGCAAACGCCAGTGTCACGGTAACCTCCCAAGGATCAGGAATGCCGGTGGCGGGCGCTCTCGTGGAGATCTACCGACACACCTATACCTACCACTTAGGTTTATGGACCGGCGTTTGCTCTTCTAGCCCAGTGGCCTCTACTCAGACGACTAAAGACGGGCTTGCTGGTTTCGTCCTGGAGGAGAACAACCCATGCTCGCCCCCCCTGATTCCGGTGGAAGGGTACCAGTACAGCCGGTACTGTGTTAAGGTTACCGCTCCGGGATACCTACCCTTCGGTCCCGAGCACGGCGCTTTTTGGGTCACCGGCGGTCAACAGTGGACGGACGCGGGCGTGGTGGAGACATACCATGTCGTCTTGCAACCGGAATTTCGGAGTATCCTGGTCCGCGCCGAGAAGTCCAACGGGAAACCAAAGAACATCCGTGTAAAGGTCGTGGGACCAAACGGGTACAATCAAGTACAGCATACCGGCGCAGACGGCGAAGCGCTTTTCGACAACCTCGATCCCGGTCTTTATGAAGTATATAGGTGGTTCGGGGGAGTCTGGATGGATAGGAGAGAGGTCAATGTCGTCTCGGGTCAATACGTGGTTACGTATACCAACCTGCCATTTTAGCGAGTGATGTACGACGGCCCGGCGAATGGAAACGCAGCACAAATGGATGTGAGAGTTCAGTGAATGGAACGGCCGTCTGGTTTCGGTTGGAGGATACATTCAGAAATAAGAGGGGTATTACGCTGGTCGAACTGCTGGTTGTGCTCGCCCTGCTAAGCATGACTATTGGCGTTATTTATATGTATTTCGATTACGGCTATAAGAGTTGGAACCGTGCTTCAGCCGAGGCGCGCGCCGTGCAGGAGGCCCGTCTTTTTATTGACGTCCTTAACCGCGAGGTCCACCAGGCACGGGTTGCGACCAATGGTGGAACCGCGGTGGCTGTTTCTGCCGGCAACACGCAGCTCGACGTTTATACCGACGTCAGCGGCGATGGTAGGCCGGAGCTGGTCAGGTACCGTCTCGTGGACGGGAGGCTTGAGCGGGGGGTCAGCGCCCCGCAGGGCAGCGCATACCCGTATTCCTACGCGGCGCCAACGGCCTATGAGACTGTGGTCACGACTGTGGTTAACGGAGCCGGTGATCCTCTCTTTACTGTTGACGCCAGCAACCCTCCGCGCATGAAGGTACTTGTTAATCTGCTGGTTAATGATGCCGCCACACCGCTTGCCCAGCCGTTGGCGGTTCAGGCCACCATCAGCGTACGCAGCAGGGGGAATGCCTCATGATGCGACGTCTCTTGTGCCAGGAACACGGAATCGCTGTACCCATAGTGGTAATGATTATTGCCATTATTTCCCTCCTGGGTTTTACCGCGGCTTTTCTTGTTGAGAGTCAGGCCACCATGGGGCGCCGTAGTTCCGACAGCGAAAGGGCCATCTACTTCGCGGAGGCCGGGTTGAACAAATACCTTTGGCATCTTAACAAGGATTCCAAGTATTACGAGGTTCCGGAAGTCGACAAGACTGCTGACGACGCCCGTTTAAACGTGGATACGCCGTTTCAGGACGGATTTTACCGCCTGCAGGTTGATCCCCCGACCACTGAAGAGCCGGTGGTCACTATCCGCTCGACGGGCTGGCCGGCCAGCGATCCAACAAACAGGCGCAGTGTTGAGATAACGGTCCGTAAGCGCCAGTTTGTGCAAACCATTTACCTTTCCGGGGAGGAGACCATGTCTTCCGGGCAAACGGTCTGGTGGATTACCGGCGATGAGGTTTTCGGCCCTTTGCATACCAACGGCACCTTACATATCGACGGCGATCCGATTTTTCATGGTCCGGTAACCTATTCCGTTAACCTGGATGTCCGTGCGGGCAGCAACCCATTCTACGAGGAAGGCCCTCCCCAAAAAGTGGCGCCGCTGACCTTTCCCCCATCAAACAGCCAGCTTAAAACACAGGCGCAATACAACGGTTATTATTACAACGGCCGGACGTGCATCCTGCTTAACGGCAACCAGGTTACTATCCGAAACGGTACCGGCAGCGCGGTGACTCGCCCGCTGCCGCCAAACGGGGTGATCTACGTGGACGGTACAAGCAACCCCGACGAGAGCAGAACTGACAAGTGGAACCTCAGCAGAGGCAATGTCTTTGTTTCGGGCACGCTGGACGGCCGCCTGACCATTGCCGCGGCCAATAATATTTACATTACGCACAAGAACCCAACGAATTTCAACTACCTTACCGCCGGTTCGACGGGCGGCCTTCGCTACGCCAACGACGACTTCGACCCGAACGGCGGGATTACCGACGACATGCTCGGGCTGGTCGCCAACGGGCGGATTCGTCTGCTGCACTATTACTGGCCGACGTCAACATGGCCCTATTACGATGTGCTGGCGGGTTTGGCCGGCGACGTTTCGCCGCAGAACGTAACGATTCACGGTGCCCTTTTCGCCCTAAACCCTTCCTGGGAGTATGAAGAGTGGGATGAGGGGCCGGCAAGGGGAACCATCACCCTGGTAGGTTCGATTACACAACAATTCCGCGGCGCGGTTGGTACCTTCTTCTCGTTGACGGGAACCCGGCTGACCGGTTACAACAAGAACTACCGCCACGACCCGCGCATGGCCTACGACACGCCGCCGCATTTTCTGCAACCTGTTAACGCGGGTTGGGAAATCGTTAGTTGGAAAGAAATAGCGAATCCTTAAGAAATCAATACCGGGACACTGACTCCCGGTGCAGCAGGGGAGAGTGGTGGGAGAAGATGGGCTTTTTTAAGCCGGCCGGTGCGGTAGGACTGGAGTTGGACGCCGGCGAGGTGCGCGCCGTTGAACTGCGCGGTACTCCCCGCGCCCCGCGCCTGGCGGCCTGGGGACGCCAGGAACTCCCGGATGGCGCGGTCGTCGAGGGCGCTGTAACCGACCCCAAGGCCGTGGCTACAGCCCTGGAAAAGCTGTGGACTGCGGCCGGGATAGGCAGCCGCGATGTCGTCCTGGGGATAGCCAACCAGGGCGTGCTCATCCGCCTGGGTACTGTGCCCAAAGTGCCGGAGAACAAGCTGGCCCAGTTGATCCGTTACCAGGCGCAGGACTACCTGCCCATCCCTTTGAACCAGGCCGTGCTGGATTTCGCCGTCGTGGGTCAAACCACCGGGGGGCACGGTCGGCTTCTGGAAGTCCTGCTCGTGGCCGCCAGGCGGGACATGCTCCAGCCTTTCCTGGAGGCCCTTTCCGGCGCGCGGCTGAACGTTACGGCTATAGACGCGGCTCCCCTGGCCCTGGTCAACGCGGCGATGACGAACGAACGCCGGGGCACGGTCGCCCTGGTGGACGTCGGGAACGGCCTCAGCCACATCCTGATCGCCGCGGACGGGGTGCCGCGGTTTGCGCGGCTGGTTCCGATAAGCCTCCAGGACGCGGTCAAAAGCTTTGGCTTTCTCCTTGCCGACGTCGAACCCGTGGGGACAGGGGCGGAAGATGAACAGCAAACGGCTCGGCAACGGCATAAGGAAAAACTGCGTGCCTGGTGTAACAACGTAGCGGGCGAGATCCAATCTTCCATCGGCTATTATCTCGCGCAACCGGGCTCGGCCGATGTCGAGAGAATCATCATCAGCGGGCGAGGCGCCAGGCTTGCCGGTCTTGCCGAGTTTATGGCCGAACGCCTGGACTTGCGCGTCGAGAAGGTGCGCCCTCTCGAAGGAATCACCGTACAGCCGGGCTGTGAGGACATCACGCGCGAGGTGTTGGACTTCGCCGTGTGCATCGGTCTGGCCAGACGAGGATTGGAGGGCGCGAAGTGAGCCAGGTCAGGATCAACCTTCTGCCGCCGGAAATTGCTACGCAGTTGCGTGCACGCCGAAGACGTAATCTAACCATCCTTGTGAGCGGGACGGTACTCCTGGTTTTCCTGGCGTTTTACGCCGCGTTGATAGCCGCTACCGTCCAGGCACGGGGAGAGGCGGCACGGCTTCAAGAGGAGCGGCGCAAGGTTCAACAGGAAGCCGCAGCTTACCAGCAGTATGCCGACATGCGGGACCGGATGACCCGGACCGAGGGTCTGGTCCGCGAAGCGGTCGGTTCCCCGCCTGATTGGACAAGGATCATGGCCGACATAGGGCGGCAGATCCCCGGTTCCGTCTGGTTAACTGACTGGAAAGTAGAGAAAAAAGACAAGAATGCTCAGGTCCAGGCAACACAAGGCCAGTCCGGGCAAGGACAAAGCGCGGGCGGGAACAAAACCGCCGCTCAATCCGCCGCTGTGAGCGAAGTTGTTATCCGCGGGTGGACATTCGAGCACACGGCCGTTGCCGCCTGGCTGGATGCTTTACGTGATGTGCCCGGGCTTACCGATGTCAGGTGCCGGTTTACCTCTACGGAAAACCTTCACGGGGACGCCATGGTCCAGTTTGAAATCAAGGCGGCGGTTCTTTCCGGTCAGCCGTTCCAGCCTGTACAAGGAGGGGATTAGCAATCAGCCAGCCCTCTGTGCGTATTAACAGCAATCTTTTTCTTGTAATCCTCGGAGTAATCGCGTTAATCTTAATGCTTTTCCTGCTTTACCTCCAGTTCGGGGCGTTGCGGGCGGCGCGGGACGCCGTTACGGAAGAACGCATGGCGCTGGCCCGCGATCAGACCCGGGTGCAGCAGTTGATCAAAATGAAAGCAGACGCTGTCGGCGTGCAGGAGCAGTTGAACCGGCTGGAGCGGATGATGCCTGCGGAGCCTGACGAGGATGTCCTTCTCGCCGATCTGCAAGCGGCCGCCGAGGCCGCCGGCTTATGCCTTAGACAAGTCCGTTTTGAGGAACGCGTTACCGGGCAAGGTTACGTCGAGATGCCCTTCAAACTGGCTCTTGAAGGACGGTACTCGGAGGTGCTTGATTTGCTTGCCGGCCTGCGGGACGGTCCCAGAGCGGTACGCATCGAGGAGCTGAAACTCGCCCGGTTGAACGAGGACTCATCCGAAATAAGGGCTGACATTGCCGCCAGCGCTTTTTACGCTGGACAGCAGTAGACCGGCGGCTGGAACGTACAGAGATAGAGAGATAAGGATGGTGGAGAAGTGTGGCTGAGGAAACACCAAAGGGGATGAGCTTCGACCGGGAGCGGGTACGGCAGTGGGCGACGGCGCACAGGGAAAAGCTGGTTGTGGGCGGGTTGCTGCTTGTCCTGATCATCCTTGCCATTGTGTCCTATGCCCTTGTTACCCGCCTTACCAAGGGGGGCGCGCAGGATGCCGCTATCCAGCAGGCGGCAAAAGATATTGCTGCCGGCGAAAAGCAAGTAACCACCCTGCCGCAGACACAGCGCACCCTGGACGAGAAGCCCGGGGATAAGTTATCGGCCGGCCAGGGGGACGTGATTGATCCCTTCGCCGGGGCTTTGCTCCGGGGGGTTATCCTGGACAAAAACGGGCAGAACCTGGCGATCATCGAAATCGGCGGCATGGCTTATATTGCCGAGAAAGGCTCTACGGTTGCCGAGACCTGGACGGTGGAGGAGATCAAGGAACGGGAAGTTGTTCTTAAGGCGGGTGACCGTGAAATGCGCCTGAAACTCAACGGTAGAGCCAGTATAAGCGACACCGCCAAGTCGACGCGGTAGGGGAAGGGAAGTGCAAGGAATGATCGGTAGAGACACGGTATTATATGGCGTAAAAAGGGTCTTCCGGTCCGGAATGCGCATACCGGCGGTGTCGCTGGTAGTAGCGGCCTGTCTTGTTTTCGGGGGTATCCCAAGCATCGCGGCCGCCGACAGCAGGCCCACGGCAGCCCTGTCTATCGACGACGGAATAACGCCGCTGTCTTCTTCTCCTGGCGGAGGGGGAGTCACCATTGAGGTTCGCGGGGCCGATATCCGCGATGTCCTCTCGGCGCTGGCACTGAAGATGGGGAGCAGCGTCATCCTCGCCGCCGATCCGGTAAAGGTGAACTTCAAGGCCGAGGGCGTCACTGCACGCCGCGCCCTGGAACTGCTCGTGCAAAGGGAAGGCCTATCCTATATCCAGGACGGGAACATCATCGTCGTCGGCAAGCAGGAAGACCTGGACAGGAACTTCTTCGCGCAGATGCATCTAACACGGTTCGACCTCGTCTATATTCCGGCGGAAAAGGTCAAATCCCTGATCGGACAGCTTGGTATCCCGGCCAAGGCCGTCACTGTGGAAACCCACCCGGGCATACTGTGGGCGCAAGGTTCAGCGCAAGCCCTGCAGAAGGTGCGCGAGCTGGTCAATGCCGTCGACATCCCGGGGGTTGACGTGTCGGGCAAACCGGCCACGCAGTCGGTGTTTGTCTACCAGTTAAAGAACATCGTCGCCCGCGACGCGGCGGAAAGATTAGGGACCTTTATCAGTGAAGAGTCAGGCCCTGCTGATGCCGCTGATTCTCTTCTGAGCTCCCTGGCGGGAACCGCCGGAGCGACGGGGGCAAGCAGCGGTGCCGGGGCATCAGCGAGCAGCGGCGGGTCAATGGTGAAGACGATCACGTTCAGCTATCCCGAGTTCGGAAGAGAACTGCTGGTCATCTGTCCGTCCCATATGGAAACCCAGGTGCGCGGCGCGTTGAACCGGCTTGACCAGGAGCGGGCCAAGGTACGGATACCGGTGGCCAAGAGCGACAATTACCAGTTGATCTATAACTACCGTAAGCTGCTCAGTGACTTAACCGGCATCCCGACAAGCAGCTTTAACATATCGTCCGACCTGATGCCCGGAGAAAAGGACGAGTACGTCATGTGGGTGGAGGAGTCGCCTGATAACGTTAAGCGCGTTGCGGATTATCTGCAACTGATAGGTAGCGCCCAGCCGATTACCGTACAGGAGGAAGAGCAAGTGCAAGAGTGAATAGCGCCTGATTGCCTGGACGTTTCGCGTTGGAATTCTAAAGTTTGACTAAAATGTTCCGAAACAGTGTCTAGGGTTACGTGTATGACGGTATAACCACATATAGGAAGACAAAAGATGGCATGAATTCCCAAGAAGAGGGAAGGGAGGTGAAACGATGTTTACAAGACTTTGCCATCTCCTCAAGAACCGTAAGGGCTTCACCCTGGTCGAACTGATGATCGTCGTGGTCATCATCGGCATCCTGGTGGCTATTGCTGTGCCTGTTTATAACAACGTATCACAAACAGCAGAACGAAGGGCTGTAGAGGCCAACCTAAGGACGATTGATGGTGCGATCATGCAATTCCAGGCTGCTAATAATGGAACTAACCCGACCGATATAAATGCCTTAGTTCCCACATACTTACAAGCTGTACCCGCAGGGCCGGGAACTGCAACGTATACAGTGGGTGGTACTCCTCTTCGGGGTCAGGTTAGCGGGACGGTTGGTGGAACGACACTTACCAACGCATCTTTACCTATTGCTTGGCCGTAAACTGACGGAAAGAATTAAGAACACATGGTGCTAGGCACCAAACTTGTAACTCATTGTTGGATGAAGGATACGCCTCCTGCCGGAGTGATGGCAGGGGGCGTATCTCTAAAGGTGACTCCATTTTGGGGTACATGTCTATCCGAGGCCGTGTTGTGAGGCCAACAAGAATGGATGTGAACACCGTGCCGGATATTGACTGCCGGTTTGAGGACACTGGAAAACCTCGTTATCTACCGGGATGCTTGGGTGACAAACGCGGTTTTACGCTCGTGGAACTCCTGGTTGTCGTTGTTATCATCGCGGTGTTAGTGGCCACTGCCCTACCGATGTACAAGTCCACGGAACAGACCGCCAGGGACAGGGCAGACGAAGTGAACGTCAGAGCTTTGAACAGTGCCACCCTACAGTGGGTGCTGGAGGACGAGTCTAACGACCCACGAAGCGAAACCACTGACTCCTTAAAAGGAAAGATTGAGAACCGGTTGATTGTAGGTTGGCCTGTTTCACCCAACGGAAAAGACTACGTTCTTGATAACGGCCAATGGAAGGCCGAGTGATCGGGGTTAACGCTCATCGCTCAATGCTCAACACCCAATTGGTTCCCATAAGAAGTATTATGTTGCCTAAGAAGTGGATGAACTGGTGAATGAGTTAGCCTGGGCTCGCCCTGCCTTTATCCGGGTTGTGTGCAGTGCAGATCCAAATCTCCATAGTAGATCAGTAGATCCAGCCTCGCCGCATCCAATGAGCACCGTCAAGATTTTAATGCCGGATAGGATTCAGGGTATCGGGATGCAGGCAGTATACCCGGCGGGGTATACCAATTTTAGAGCAATACCCAAGGAGGTTGTCAAGGTGTTCTTAATTTGGCTTCAGAGGCCTGTTAAAGTGCTCTTATGACCCAACCCCAGTAGCCGGGGTTTTGATTGCCTTACAGGCCCATTTAACGCTTATGGCTGGGGCGTTGTATGTTCCCTGCATGACGAAAGAGGCACCGTTCTTGTGAAGCGGTGCCTTTCTCAGTGCCTTTACCGAGGAGCTGTCAGCGCCGGGTTTAAAATGACCCGGTAGCGCCGAAAAAGAATTGACCCACCCCCCGGCGAAAGACACCTTCGACTGCAAAAGACGGAGGTGTCCAACAAGATGCTGGAGGGTGGGAAAGTGAAACAGATCATCGAGTTGCACGGCAAGGGCGAATCCATCCGTGCCATCACAAGGCTTCTTGACGTATCCCGGAACACGGTTCGTAGATACCTTCGGGAGCCGGGGATACCCAAACCGAAGCCCCGGGCGAAGCGGGGGTCCAAGCTCGACCCCTACAAAGATTATATCCAGAAGCGGCTTAGCGAGGGAGTGGACAATTGCGTCGTTCTGCTCCGGGAGATCCGGGAGTTGGGCTACACAGGCGGCTACTCCATCCTCAAGGAGTACGTTCACCCGTTCCGCCGATGGCGGCGGAAGCCTGAAGTCACCGTGCGCTTTGAAACCAAGCCCGGCGAACAAGCGCAAGTCGACTTCGGCCGTTACCGCTACCTGACGCCGGACGGGACACCACGTTATGTCTGGGCTTTCGTCCTGGTGTTGGCCTGGGCGCGGGCCATGTACGTAGAGTTCATCCAGCGCGCCGACGTGGCCGGCTTCATCCGCTGCCACATCAACGGTTTTGCGCGGCTGGGCGGCATTCCGCGCAAGTGCCTGTACGACAACGCCAAGCTGGTCGTTCTTGACCGGGACGAGGCCGGGCAGCCTATCTGGAACAAGCGTTTCCTGGACTTCGCCCTGCGGCTGGGCTTTGACATCCAGCTTTGCCGGCCCTACTGGGCCAGAACCAAAGGCAAGGTCGAGCGCGGCGTCGGGTACGTCGAAGGCAACTTCTGGCCTGGTGCCCGGTTTACTGATCTTACTGACCTCAACCGCCGGGCCCAAGTCTGGCTTGACACCGTGGCCAACGTCCGTATCCACGGGACGACCCGGGAACGACCGATTGACCGCCTGATCATCGAGCAGGCCCATCTGATGCCCCTGCCCGGCCCCGATAAGCTTTTGCCTTTCCTGCGTGAGGAGCGCAAGGTGGGCCGGGATGGTTACCTCCAATGGAACGGCTCCTGGTATGGCGTCCCCTGGCAATGGGCCGGCCGAAAAGTAGAGGTCCAGCCGGACGAGACCACGATCCAGATCTGGGCGGGGAACGAAAGGCTGGCCGTCCATCCGCGGGCCGTAACCCCGGGGCAGCGGCTTACCCTGCCCGGCCAGTGGGACGGGCTGCCGATGGGTGACCGCCGGCGGCGCCAAACCCCAACAGCTTTTCAGGTCCAGACGGTGGAAGTCCAGATTCGGTCTTTGCTGGACTACGAAGCGTTGGTGGTGAGCGAACGGTGATCGCCCTGGAGAAAGCGCGCCACTACCTGGAGCACCTGGGTTTGGGACAGGCGGCGGCGATCCTGGACAGCCGACTGGAAGCGGCCGTGCAAAAGCAGTTGTCCTATGCCGACTTCCTGGCCGACCTGCTGGGGATCGAGGCGGCAGCCAGGCGGGAGCGTTATCTGAAGACCCGGACCCGGCTGGCCCACCTGCCCTACCACCGGACCTTAGAGCAGTTCGATTTTGGCTTCCAGCCATCGGTGGATGAACGTCTGGTAAGGGAACTCGCTACCTTGACCTTCGTCGCCGACGCGGCGAACATCCTGCTTCTGGGCCCGCCGGGGGTGGGCAAAACCCACCTGGCGGTGGCCCTGGGGATCAGGGCGATTGAACAGGGCTACGGCGTCTACTTTGTCCGGGCCCACGACCTGCTGGAAGACCTGCGCCGCGCCCAGGCGGAACACCGGCTGGACAGGAGAATGCGGGTCTACCTGGCCCCGAAGGTCCTGATTATTGACGAGTTCGGGGTCTGGCCCTACGACCGCCAGGCGGCCACGGCGCTCTTTGCCCTGATCTCGGCCAGATACGAGCGTGGCAGCATCATTCTGACGTCGAACAAGGGTTTTGCCGAATGGGGCGAGGTGTTGGGTGATGCGGTGATTGCCACGGCGATCCTGGACCGGCTCCTGCACCACAGCCACGTCCTGAACATCCGCGGGGAGAGTTACCGCCTGCGGGAGAAGAAACGGGCCGGTCTGTTTGGACCACACCCCAGACCGGAGGTGGTTAACGCCGAGCAGTCCAAACCGTAGTTTGTCGGCCGGGTGGGTCAATTCCCAACCGGCGCCAGTGGGTCAAAAGTAAGTCGGCGTTGACAGGAGCAACAAACGACCCTACTGTTTCACCATCGGTTTCCCGCAGCAAACCAGCGTTCCCTTGCCTTCTTCTTTAACGACGACAACGTTGGTGCATACCAGACACTTATAAACTTCTCCCACTTTAGTCGCCATTGTTTTGCTCCTCCCCGCTTTGTGAAAATATTAACTTGTGCTCAGAGCCAACAGATTATTCTTTTTCAAAAGCTTCCTTGCCTGCGCCGCAAACGGGGCAAACCCAATCATCCGGAAGGTCTTCAAAAGGGAGTCCTCCCTCTTCCTGAGGGTCGTATACGTAACCGCATACCGTGCAAACCCATCTGTCCATACTTTTCACCTCTTTCGGCGTTGAATCTTCTTTTACAGCCTTAGTTTAGCCGGAACGAAGGGGTTTTTGCTCCTAGCATTTAAGGACGCCGATCGAATGTTAAGTAAATTAGTCATTATTGTTTCATTCGTTCCGAAGACGGGTTTTCCTTTTTGTGCCGGTAAATTTACGCCCCCCGAACTCTCCCGGACGGCAAGCAGGATTTATGAAGGCGGAGATGAAGAAACGAAAAGGGAAAGCTATAAGCAATCAGTCTGTCAATACAGAAAGGGGCGCGGGGCTTGAGCTTTATCGTCAACGGCAACGAACTCCCGGAGAGCATGGACTGGCGTATTTCCACACGGCGGCCGGCAAGCGCCGAACATAAAGAGCTTACTGTGGAGAAGGACGGTTCGATGCGTCAGGTCCTCCTTTACGACGACGGCACGGTGGTTGAAACAATTTTGGGGACCAACGGGACGGTCATGATGACGATCAACCGCGAAGTCGCCATTGACCATGCCAGGGGTTTGATTATCGTTCTGGAACCGGGAGCTAGGGTTGCTTATGAAAATGACGGGGCGATGAAGATTATTCCGTCCGCGTAAAGGCCAGCATACCCAGGGCCACCATCAGGGCTGCAAAGCCGAGCAGAACGGCCACGTCCAGCCCTAAGGGGAAGGCGACCGCAAAGTTTTTCGCCGCTGTGCCCGCTCCGGTGTAGAGGACGTTACGGAAGGCGTCGACCCCGTAAGCCACGGGGTCCATTTTCATGAGCGGCTGCATCCACGCCGGGGCGCTGGATACGGGGAAAAAGGCCCCGCTGAGCATAAAGAGGGGCATGATCAGGAAGTTCATGATCATGTGGAAGCCTTCCATCGTTTCGGTACGGGCCGCCACCAGGGTTCCAAACGAGGTGATGGCGAAGGCCAGCAGGAACATCAGGGGCAGGAGCAGGGCGATCTGAGCGGCATGGATGTGCAGGCCGGCGACGGGCGCCAGGATGAGCAGGATGGTGCCCTGCAGGACGGCGGTGGTGCTGCCCCCCAGGGCCTTGCCCACGGCGATGGCGCTGCGCGGCACGGGCGCTACGAGCACCTCTTTGAGAAAGCCGAATTCGCGGTCCCAGATGATGGACACCGACGAGAACATCGCCGTAAACAGCACGGACATTCCGATAACGCCGGGGTAGATGAAGGAGAGGTAATCAAAGCCTTCAATATCGATTCTAAAAGTGGTGCGCAGACCTTGACCCATCACCAGCAGGTAAAGCAGCGGCTGCCCGAGCATGGTCAGGATGCGGGTTTTTTCGCGCAGGAACCGTTTTAATTCCCGTAACCACAAAACGTACACCGTCATCAGGAAAGCCGCCATTCAGCTTTTCCTCCCCTTTGCCCTGCGCATCGCCCGCATATGGTCGATGCCGCCGGCCGTTTCCTCGCGGATGGCCCTGCCGGTAAGGTGCAGGAAGACGTCTTCGAGGGTTGGCCTGTCCACGCTGATCGCGGCGATCCCCGGAATCCCGGCCGCCAGTTTCGGCACAAACTCCTCCCCATGGGGCACGTCGACGATCAAAACGCCTCCCTCGCTCCGGGCCGTCAGGTTAAACTCCGATTCCAGCAGCCGCTTTGCCGTCACGGGGTCCTGACATTTGATCATTACAAGGTCCTGCCCGACCATCCGCTTGAGGTTCTCGGGGGTGTCCAAAGCCACCAGGCTGCCGTGGTCGATAATGGCGATACGGTGGCAGATCTCGGCTTCTTCCATATAGTGCGTGGTTAAAAAAATGGTAACGTTTTGGCTTTCCTGGATGCCGGAGATATACTCCCAGAGATGGGTGCGCGTCTGGGGATCAAGGCCGAGGGTGGGCTCGTCGAGAAAGAGCAGCCCCGGGGCGTGGATCAAGCCCCTGGCCAACTCCAACCGCCGCTTCATCCCCCCCGAAAACGTGCGTACCAGTTCGTTTTGCCGGTTGGCCAGGCCGACCAGCTCCAGCATCTCCTCTATGCGCTTCTTCAGGACGGGTTTGGGCACGGCGTAGAGCATGCCGTGCATCTCGAGGTTTTCCCTGGCCGTAAGGCGGTCATCGAGGCTGGGGTCCTGGAATACCATGCCGATGCTGCGACGGACCTTGGCCGGTTCGCGCACGATGTCGTAACCGTTGACCCTGGCCGTGCCGGCGGAGGGCCGGAGCAGGGTGGCCAGCATCTTGATCGTCGTGGACTTTCCCGCCCCGTTGGGGCCGAGAAAACCAAAAACCTCCCCCTTCCCCACCGTAAAGCTGATTTCCCGCACGGCTACGTAGTCTTTGAAACGCTTGGTCAAACCCTGTACGTCGATCATCAAAGTCCCCGTCGCCTCCTGTCTGAGGGAGCAAAGAAACGTTCCCGCCGCTACCAGCGTTCTACGGCGTGTTTTCCGCCGAGGGATCGGCGGCGGTCCTCGTTTCTGGAGCACAGCAGGAAGCAGGTCAGCCCGCCGATAATCATGGCGCCTGCGGTAACCTGCAGGAGGGTTGGTACCTGTCCAAAGACGAAATAGGCCAGGATCGAGGCGCCGACCGGCTCACCCAGGATGCTTACCGAAACCACTGCGGCTTTAACGTACTTTAAGGCCCAGTTCAGCACGGAGTGGCCGAAGATTGTCGGCACGAGGGCCAAAGCGGCGAAATACAGCCAGGTCAGGGCCGGATAAGGACCAAAAGGGGTGTTGAAGACGAGGGCAAAGAGAAAAAGCGTTACAGCTGAAGCTCCATAGACAATGAAGGTATAAGGGAGAACGTCCATCTGCGCTCTTAAAACGCGCCCGATCAGAACGTAGCCGGCTACAAAAATGGCTCCGGCAAAGGCCAGGATGTCCCCCAAAATGGCCTGCCCGCTGATCTGGAAGTCGTTGATGCCTATCAGGACGCTTCCGGCCAGGGCCAGAGCACCGCCGAGTAAAGCGTTGCGGCTGATGCGCTCTCCCAGCAGGTAGACGCCGCCGGCGACGACGAACAGCGGCTGCATTGTCACAAGCACGGTCGAACTGGCGATCGACGTGTATTCCAGCGAGGTGATCCAGGTCGCGAAATGCAGGGCCAGGAAGAAGCCCGCAAGCAAGGCCAACCCCCGTGCTTTCAGGCTGAGGCCCCTTACGGTTTGCACATTCGCGCTGCGTAGCATAAAGGGGGCCAGGATGAGGACGGTGATGCCTATACGATAAAAGGCGATAATGATGGCCGGGGCGTCGGCCAACTTGGTGAAAATCGACGAGAATGACGCAGCAACGACGGCCAGGACGACGGCCAGATAGGGGTTAATCAACGGTTGTTGGTTACCGGTCTGAGACAAGTGGCGCCACTCCTTGTTCAACTAGCTGGCGGCAAGGTCCGAGCCCGCGCCGCGGTCACTTGCGGAAGCGGCGCATGAGGTAGATGGCCAGAACGACCAGCCCGATAAGGATTAGTTTACCCACGTCTGTTTTCCTCCGCTATTCAACTGCCAGGTACTTGTTCTCCCTTTGCGGGCAGGTCTCCTTGTCTCATTTTATAACAATGACTGGTCGATTAAATACTTGGTCGCCTGTTCGGTTCCCGACACCACGAGGGATATCGCTTCGCCCAGCAGCCTATGAGCTTCTTCGGGACGGTTGATGTGCACCTCCCAGAGCGCTTCCCTGACCTTCGTTTCAGCCTCGGGCAGTTTGGGGATACCTCCCATACAGGCTGCCAGCCGCATTTCCCCTCTTACCTGGTCCAGATATGATTTGCACAGGCGGATGGCTGTCCATGCCTCTTCTTTGGGAAACGCGCCCATTTCAGCGATAAGCCCTGACGCCGCAATCAGGTAGGATTTCAGTTTTTCCCCGTGATGGAACTGGCTGATGGCCTCCTTCAGCTCCACGGTCGATCCCTCTTCTTTACCTGCTTGATGGTTGACCCCGGCCCCCGGGCCGGTTTTAGCGGCGGCAAGGTTTATAACCCTTCCGCTCTTGGCTGATTCTTGCTGCATGTGCAAGCAATTGCCTCGCTCATAAGGTTCCCGGCAGCCATACCATTTTATGCTGTCGCGACCGTGAAAGGACATATGGAAGTTTTTATGCACCGGTCTGTGTCTGTGCGGCTTGCGAACCGGGATGTTGAGACTCCTGTTCTTCCGCAGGCATTTTCAGCACGGTGATCAACATCCCGAAGAGAATGGCGGCTCCGCCGACCCACTGGCGAAGGGACAGGGTCTCTCCGGCAAGGAGCCAGGCGCCGAGGCCGGCAAACACAGGTTCCATCGTAAAGATCACTGCGGTGTGCGTTGGCGAGGTGAATTTCTGTGCAGCGCTCTGGATCAAAAAAGCTAAGGCAGTGGCCGGTATGGCGGTAGCCACCAGGGCGATCTGAACCGCCGGGGCCAAACGCTCGGGAAAGGTCTCCAGGACGGGGGCGACGGCCAGGCTGATGAACCCTACCGTAAAGATCTGGAGGACGGCCAGGTGGTACGTGCTTACCCTGGGTGCGTACTTCCCCACCAAGATGATGTGGGCGGCGAAGCATAAGGCGCAGAAGAAGATCAAAACGTCGCCGTAGCTTATTCTCAGGTTGTCCTGGATGGAGAGCAAAGCCAGGCCGCAGGTCGCCGAGCCGACACCCAACATAGCCGCCCAGTGCGGCAGGCGCCGAGACATTATGCCGGCGATCAGCGGAACCAGAACCACGGAGAGCCCGGTTATAAACCCCGCATTGGAGGCGGTGGTGTACTGGAGCCCGACGGTCTGAAAAGCGTAACCCCCGAAGAGAGCCAGACCTACGATGACGCCGGCCTTCAGGGTGTCGGTTTTGATCCCTCTGAGCGCCCGGTAGCGTAACAGGGCCAGGAAGGACCCAGCAATGAGAAAGCGAATGGCCAAAAACCAGTAAGGACCGATGGCTTCCAGGGCTTCCTTGACGACGACGAAGGTTATGCCCCAGATGAAGGTGACAGCGAGGAGGGCGATGTCGGCGGCGACCTGATATTTGCGTGATACTTGCATCTTTCTCCTGTTCTAGAAGGCCGTTAAAAAAACCTGCCTATAATCGTCGGTCGCGACAATCATCCTGACGCCTGACGGCCGCTGACTGACGATCGATTTGGTTATACTTATGCATTCTTGCATCCGGCATCCAGACTGTCAAGGAAAACATACGGGAGTTGAAATAGCGCCGCAAGTGGGCAGGAATTTGGCAGGCAAGGGCGAAATTCCTGGTGTGGGAATGACGTCCGGGGAGGTGAATTTTGCGGTAATCCCTTTATCTAATTCAATTCGTTGTGCTGTTAGTTTATTCAATATACGGGGAGGCGAGTTACTCTTGTTAAAAATGAATAGGTTTTTGCTTGTCACCATCGCTCTGCTGGCCATAATCGCCCTGGCCGCCGGCTGCGGCGGCGGCAAGGAAGAACCGAAGGACCAGGGTTCCGAACCGCAGGCGCAATCCAAGGGTAAACTGATCATCGGCTCCGACACCGCTTACGCGCCTTTTGAGTGGCAGGACACCGCCAGCGGCAAGTACATCGGCTTTGACATGGACCTCATCGACGCCGTCTGTAAAGAGGCCGGTTACGAGTACGAGATCCAGAGCATGACTTTTGATGGACTGATCCCGGCGATGACATCCGGTACGATCGACGCCTGTATCTCAGCGATGACTATTAAACCTGAGCGCGCCGAGAAAGTCAACTTCACCGATCCCTATTACAAGTCCGGCCTGATTATCGCTGTAAAGTCGGATAATGAAAACATTCAGTCTTTCGACGACTTGAAGGGCAAAAAGATCGGCGTTCAGCTTGGGACCACCGGAGCCGACATGGCT